>JAJBVG010000094.1:0-37383 GCA_020859945.1 Clostridiales bacterium
CAGTCCATCAGGGCGTCATACAGGGTCTTGCCCTGGGTGGCGTAGTAGGCGGCCATTTCCACCACGATGACGATGGCGGTGACGGCGTCCTTGTCCCGGACGTAATCGCCGAACATGTAGCCGCAGGACTCCTCGAAGGAGAAGATGACCTGGCCCTCGCCGGACTGCTCCAGCTTGTCCTTCTTCTCGCCCAGGAACTTGAAGCCGGTGAAGGTGCGGGCGCACTTGATGCCGTTGGCCTCAGCGACCTTGGTAGCCATGGCGGAGGAGACGATGGTGGTGTTGGCATAGGCGTTGGCGGGCAGGGTCCCGGCGCGCTTGCGGGCCTGGATCGCGTAGTCCTCCAGCAGGATGCCGGTCTGGTTGCCGGTGAGGACCACATAGTCCCCGGCGGAGTTCTTGACCATGACGCCCACGCGGTCAGCGTCGGGGTCGGAGCCGACGATCAGGTCGCAGCCGTGCTCTTTCGCCAGGTCAACGGCCAGATAGAAGCCTTCGGGGTTCTCCGGGTTGGGGGAGGCCACGGTGGGGAAGTCGCCGTCGATGACCATCTGCTCCGGCACGCAGTAGACCTTCTTCATGCCCAGACGTTTGAGCGCTTCGGGGATGAGCTTGTGACCGGTGCCGTGGAAGGGGGTATAGACGATGCCGAAGGTGTCGGCGACCTTTTCCACGGACTCCTTGTCGATGACCTGGCCCATGACGTTGGCCAGGAACTTCTCGTCGGTCTCCGGGCCGATGATGGTGACCAGGCCCTGGGCCTTGGCTTCGTCCAGGTCCATGATTTTCACATCGTCAAAGACATCCAGCTCCTTCATCTTGGCGGCCACCACGTCGGCGGGGCCGGGAGGCAGCTGGGCGCCGTCGCTCCAGTAGACCTTATAGCCGTTGTACTCCTTGGGGTTATGGGAAGCGGTGATGTTGATACCGGCCTGGCAGCCGTACTCCCGGACGGAGAAGGACAGCTCCGGGGTGGGGCGCAGCTCGTCAAAGAGCTTGACCTTGATGCCGTTGGCGGCCAGCACAGCGGCGGCCTCCTCCGCGAACTCCTGAGAGTGGTTGCGGCAGTCGCAGGAGATGGCCACGCCCTTCTCGCAGGCTTCGGGGCCTTCCGCCTTGACCACCTCGGCGAACGCCTGGGTCGCATGGCCGACCACGTGGCGGTTCATCTGGTGCAGGCCCACGCACATGGTGCCGCGCAGACCGGCCGTGCCGAACTCCAGCGGGCCAAAGAAGCGGGACTCAATTTCTTTAGGATCATCTTTGATGGCCTCCAGCTCGGCCTTCTCCTCCGGGGAGAGAGCGGGGCTGTTCAGCCATTTTTCATACGTTTCCATAAAGGACATAAAAAGGCACCTCCGAAAAACTTTGATATAAATTGCAAGTGACGTTCACTAAAATATATTATACAAAAGACCTGGCCTTTTGTCCAGACAAAAATAACATAATATACAAACTTGACAAAATAATTCCCTGTTCCTGCGGAAAACCACACACAGCGGGGCGGAGCGGAGACGTTCCGCCCGCAAAAGGGCGGGTTTATGGGCAGTTTGGGGCAGTTTGAGGCGTCATTTTTAAATGGCCCATCAAAGTTTGCGCGAAAATGCTATTAACACACCTGTAGGGGCGCCCGTGGCCGCCCGAAAACTGTGCTCTGGATGCGGGCGGCCGAGGGCCGCCCCTACACAGGATTTTCCAAACAGAGCCATAAGACTGCCTGTTCAACGGAACCTGCCGCGGCAAAAACCCCCAACGGCAGGGGCACCGTCGGGGCTGGGAGATTGTTACATAACTTCCTTGGTGGCGATCATATCCACGCCGGTGCCGGCCACGTCAGCCTTGACCACGTCGCCGATGTGGACGGGGGCCTCAACCGACACCCCGGCGATGTCCTTCACGCAGGCGAAGATCTTGCCCTTGGGGATATCGCTGGCGGTCTTGCAGGAGACAGCCACCGCGCCGGTGGTGCTGCCCACCACGCGGACCGTGCTGGTGACGATACGGGTGGGGTTGGTGACCTCTTTCCGGGCGTAAGCCGCACCACGGGGACAGGTGTTGCCGGTGACGGAGAGGACCTCGCCGTTTTCCATCGTCACTTCCAGCGGACAGCCCATGGGACAGCCAATGCAGGTTAAATTTTTGACTTCCATCTGTCACGCCTCCTCTACTTTAATGCAGATGCTGCTCAAATCGGGATGAGCTTCGAACATGGTCCGCTTCAGCTTGACTTCCTCCATCTCGCCGGGGGCCATGACGGGCCGCTTGCGGTGGATGACCCGGTCGCCGTCCAGATAGACGTTGACAAAGCGGTTCTTCATCACGCCGCCCACCCGGAACCGGACCACCAGCTCATCGCCGACCTTGGCCGGGTCGATGGTGCAGGGGACAGTGTACCGGGGGCCGCCTTCCACGGCCACGGGGATGTCGTTCCTGGCCCCGTCGGTGCAGCCGCCCGCTACGTAAGCGGCGGCGCTGCGTCCGGCGGCGGCGGCTTCCTCGGAGACGAAATCCACCAGGTCATGGACGTGCAGCACGTTGCCCGCGGCAAAGACGCCGGGGATGGAGGTCTCCAGGCTCTCGTTGACGGTGGGGCCGTTGGTGACCCGGTTCAACTCCACGCCCATGTCCCGGGACAGCTCATTTTCGGGGATCAGGCCACAGGAGAGCAGCAGGGTGTCGCAGTCGTAATGCTCCTCGGTGCCGGGGATGGGCTTGTTGTGGCTGTCCACCTCAGCGATGGTCACGCCGGTGACGCGCTCCTTGCCCTCGATGTCCACCACGGTGTGGCTCAGCTTCAGGGGGATGTCGAAGTCGTTGAGGCACTGGACGATGTTCCGCTTCAAACCGCCGGAGTAGGGCATCAGCTCGGCCACGACCTTGACCTTCGCGCCCTCCAGGGTCATGCGGCGGGCCATGATGAGGCCGATGTCGCCGCTGCCCAGGATGACCACTTCCCGGCCGGGCATAAAGCCCTCGATGTTCACCAGCCGCTGGGCAGTACCGGCGGAGTAGATACCGGCTGGGCGATAGCCGGGGATGTTCAGCACGCCCCGGCTGCGCTCCCGGCAGCCCATAGCCAGCACGATGGCCTTGGCCTGGATGTCAAAGAGGCCGTCCTCCCGGTTCATAGCGGTGACGACTTTCTCCGGGGAGATGTTCATGACCATGGTGGAGAGCTTGTACTCGATCTGCTTCTTGTAGACCTTCTCCGCGAAGCGGTGGGCGTACTCCGGCCCGGTCAGCTCCTCCTTGAAAGTGTGCAGGCCGAAGCCGTTGTGGATGCACTGGTTCAGGATGCCGCCCAGCTCCTTGTCCCGCTCCAGGATGAGGATGCTTCTGGCGCCCGCGTCATAGGCTGCGTTGGCCGCCGCAAGACCGGCGGGGCCGCCGCCGACGATGACAATATCATAGTTTTTCATGGCTCTCCCTCCTTAGACCCGGTCTTTTGCCGTGCCGACGATGAGCTTGGAGGCCCCGCCGCACTTGGTAATGTCGCTCTGGCTGACGCCCAGCTCCCGGGCCAAAATCTCCATCACACGGGGACTACAGAAGCCCGACTGACACCGGCCCATACCGGCGCGGGTGCGGCGCTTGACCCCGTCCAGGCTCTTTGCGCCCAGGGGACGGTGAATGGCGTCCAAAATCTCGCCCTCGCTAACGCTCTCGCAGCGGCAGATGATCTGACCGTAGGCGGGCTGTTCCTTGATGAGGGCGGTGCGCTCCTCTTTGGAGAGGGTCTTGGGGTCCAAAATACCCTTGCGCTTGCCCACGTAATTGGGGTTCTCCTGCAAATTCAGCTTGTCCCGCAGCAGCTCTGCCACTTCCAGGCCGATGGCGGGGGCGGAGGACAGGCCGGGGGACTCGATGCCCGCGCAGTCGATGAAGCCGGGGGCGTCGGCCACTTCGCCGACGAGGAACTCGTCGCCGTCCTCGTGGGCGCGCAGGCCCGCGAAGCTGGTGATGACTTGGCGGATGGGCAGGTTGGGAACGGTAGTCCCGGCCTTGGCGGTCAGGTCGGCAATGCCCTCAGCGGTGGTGTTGATGCCCTCCCGGTCCTCGATGTTGAAGGCGGTGGGACCGACGATGGTGTTGCCGTGGATGGTGGGGCTGACCAGCACGCCCTTGCCCAGCGCGCCGGGCAGCTGGAAGATGGTGTGGCTCACGAAACCGCCGGTGGAGCGATCCAGCAGGCAGTAGTCGCCCCGGCGGGGGGTGATGTGAATCTTCTCGCCGCTGACCATGTTGTGGAAGATGTCGGCGTACACACCGGCGGCGTTGACGACGCACTTGGCGTCGAACACGCCCTTGTCGGTCTGCACGGCCCAGCCGCCCTCTTTGCGGGGGGAGATGGCCTTGACCTCGGTGTTCAGCTTGAACTCCACGCCGTTGGTGTTGGCGTTCTCCGCCAGGGCGATGGTCAGGTGGAAGGGGCAGATGATGCCGCCGGTGGGGGCCCACAGCGCGGCCACGGCGTCGGGGTTGATGTTGGGTTCCATCTCCCGCAGGCGCTGGGCGTCGATGATCTCCAGCCCTTCGACTCCGTTTTTCAGGCCGTTTTCATACAGGGCCTGGAGCTTGGGGCGGTCCTCCTCGTTCATGCAGACCACCAGGCTGCCGTTGCGCCGGAAGGGTACGTCCAGCTCCTCCGCCAGAGCGGGCATCATCACGCTGCCCTGGACGTTGAGCCGGGCTTTCAGGCTCCCGGCGGCGGCGTCGAACCCGGCGTGGATGATGGCGCTGTTGGCCTTGGAGGTGCCGCAGCACACGTCCTCTTCCCGCTCGATGACACAGGCGTTCACCTGGTAGCGGGAAAGGAACCGGGCCACCGCGCTGCCGGTGACACCGGCGCCAATGATAATTACGTCATACACGGTTCAGTCACTCCTCATTCAATATCATACAATATCATAAGTTGATTGCGTACAACAGGGAAAACAAATCAGCGGCTCTCTCACTCTTTGGCCCAGCCGAAGGTGGTCCCCACGGCGCGCCGCCAGCCCAGCACCCGCCGGTCCCGCTCTGCGGGCTTGATTTTGGGACCAAAGACCTTGTCGATGGTCCAGTTCATCATCACTTCCTCCTTGCTGCTCCAGTAGCCCACGGCCAGACCGGCCATATAAGCCGCGCCCAGGGCGGTGGTCTCCACGCAGGCGGGGCGGTTGACGGGGGCCTGGATGATGTCGGCCTGAATCTGCATCAGCAGGTCGTTGGCGGAAGCGCCGCCGTCCACCCGCAGGGCGGCCAGCTTGATGCCGGAGTCCTCCTCCATGGCCTTGAGTACGTCATAGGTCTGGTAAGCCAGGGACTCCAGGGTGGCGCGGATGATGTGATAGCGGTTGGTGCCCCGGGTCAGGCCCACGATGGACCCTCTGGCGTAGGGGTCCCAGTAGGGCGCGCCCAGGCCGGTGAAGGCGGGGACCACATAGCAGCCGTTGGTGTCCGGCACCTTTTTTGCGAAATACTCGGAGTCGGCGGCGGAGTCCACCACCTTCAGCTGGTCCCGGAGCCACTGGATGGCGGAACCGGCCACGAAGATGGAGCCTTCCAGGGCGTACTGGACCTTTCCGTCCAGGCCCCAGGCGATGGTGGTCACCAGACCGTTTTTGGAGAACACGGGCTTCTCGCCGGTGTTCATCAGCAGGAAGCAGCCGGTGCCGTAGGTGTTCTTGGCCTCGCCGGGGTTGAAGCAGGTCTGACCGAACAGGGCGGCCTGCTGGTCGCCTGCGGCGGCGGCGATGGGGATGGGTTCGCCGAACAGGTCGGCGGTGGTCTGGCCGTAGATGCAGCTGGAGGGCTTCGCCTCCGGGAGCATACAGGCGGGGATGCCCAGCTCGGCCATGATGTCCTCGTCCCATTTCAGGTCGATGATGTTGAAGAGCATGGTCCGGGCGGCGTTGGAATAGTCGGTGATGTGGACCTTGCCGCCGGTCAGCTTCCAGATCAACCAGGTTTCCACCGTGCCGAACAGCAGTTGTCCGGCCTCCGCCTTTTCCCGCGCGCCGGGGACGTTCTCCAGCATCCAGCGGATTTTCGTCGCGGAGAAGTAGGGGTCGATGATGAGGCCGGTCTTGGCCCGGTACTCATCGGTCAGGCCCTTTTCCACCAGGGTGTCGCAGTATTCCGCGGTGCGGCGGTCCTGCCAGACGATGGCGTTGCAGATCGGTTCGCCGGTGACCTTGTCCCAGACAATGGTGGTCTCGCGCTGGTTGGTGATGCCGATGGCGGCGATGTCAGAAGCCTCAGCGCCCGCCTTAGTCAGCGCCTCGGACGCTACGGCGTACTGGGTCAGCCAAATCTCCGTCGCGTCGTGCTCCACCCAGCCGGGCTGGGGGAAGTACTGGGTGAATTCCTTCTGGGCGACGCTGACCATCTCGCCCTCTTCGTTGAACAGGATGCAACGGTTGGACGTGGTGCCAGAGTCTAATGCCATGATGTACTTTGCCATGTGTGCGATTCCTCCTTTTGGGTTTTTGCGTGCGGCAGCGCCTGAGGGTCGTGGCGCTGCCCTATATCACAAACAACATTGCAAACAAAGTTATTCGGTCATCCCTTTGCTCCGCTTGATGTTGGGAGCCGGACCATTGCACATTGCTCATTGCAAATTGCACATTGGGTTTTACATATCCCAAACGGCCTCGTTGGTGGTGGAGATGGCGGTGGCCCCGGCGTCCAGGGCGCTGATGGCGTCCTTTTTGGCATCGATCAGCCCGCCGGCCAGCAGGGGGATTTTCGTGGCGGCGTGAAGGCGGCGGATGATGTCGGGCATGACGCCGGGCAGGATCTCCAAAAAGTCCGGCCCCACATTGTCTACGTTGCCCGCCTCCTGGAGGGACATGGAGTCCAGGATGAAGATGCGCAGCACCGTGTACATCCGCAGTTCTCTGGCCCGCAGGATGAGGTTCTGGTGGGTGGAGATGATGCCGTCCACCTTGGCGTTTTGGTGGAGGAAGTCCACGGCGATCTCCTTGGTAGCGAGGCCATAAATCAGGTCCGCGTGGACCAGGGCAATTTTTCCCGCGTTCTGGACTGCGGCGACGATGTCCGGGATGCTGCAAATGTCGCCGTAAAGGATGAACACCACCCGAATGTCCTTCCGGCGCAGGCAGCTTTGCAGCCCCTGGTCGTCCTTCACTGCCGCGATGATGGGGTTTGCCATCACCGCGTCATAAAATCGCTGATCCATAAAAATACCTCAAACATTGAAAAAAAGCGTAAAAAAAGACAAGGGTAATAATGACCCTTTCGGGCCTCTGTTCCCTTGCTCATGACTCCAAGCGGTTATTCGATTTGTAAAGGGTGTGAAAAACTTCTGGCAAGCGGTTTCTCAAATTCCTTAATGTAAGTATAGCACCTCTTCCGGAAAAAGCAACCCCTATTTTGAATATTCTACTTTTATAACAAAATCGGGCGTTCGTTTTTGGCGTTTTTTACAAATAGGAGGGGCATATCGGGTCCCCGGCGCAATTTATTTGTGGTATTTCGTCCCGCCGTTGATTTGGAACGCCCGGTACACCTGCTCCAGCACCATCACCCGCGCCAGGTGGTGGGGGAAGGTCATGGGGGACATGGACAGCCGCAGCTGGGCGGCCTCCTTCACGCTGGGGTGGAGGCCGTAGCTCCCCCCGATGACGAAGCACAGGGAAGAGCGCCCGGCGCTGCCAAAGGCGTTGATCTGCCGGGCCAGTTCCTCGCTGCTCAGCAGCTTGCCCTCCACGCACAGGGCAATCAGCGCCGCATTGGAGGGGACCTTCGCCAGGATGCGGCGGCTCTCCTTCTCCAGAGCCGATTGGATTTGGGCGGGAGAGGGAGCGTCCGGCAGCCGCTCCTCGGCCAGCTCCACGATGTCCAGACGGCACAGGCCCCGCAGCCGCTTTTGGTACTCCTCCACGGCGGCGATGTAGAATTTTTCCTTTAGCTTGCCCACACAGAGGACGGTGATAGAATACATAGTTTCCCCCCGCTTTCAACCTGGTGATTTTTTTCGCGCCAGTGCGCCCCTCAGACTTGGAAAAATGTGCAATGTGCAATGGACGGGTTTTCAGCCGTGTTCTCCACGGGAAGGCCGTCCGGAAACCCCTCCGCCACCGCCGAAAGGCGGCGGCCCTCCTCCCCTTTCAGGGGAGGCAAGAGGGGATAGTGCTTGCTGTTCCATCAGCATTTTCGCTCAGCATAGTACAAGTTTTCCACTGAGCATCAGCGTCTCGTTCCTATAATTGCACATTGCACATTGCTAATTGCTAATTGTTCTCAAGCTTCGTAAATTTGGCTCAGCTCATCCCTGGGCGCCAGCCCCAGCCGGGGAGAAAGCCCCTCCCGCTGTAGGGCGTTCTGAACCACGGAATAGGCCAGCTCCGGCGTGTTGTTCTCCTTGCTCAGGTGGCCCAGCACCAGCGTCCCAGTGCCTTGGCGGGCCAGGTAGACCGCCAGTTCTGCTGCGGCCTCATTGCATAGGTGGCCGATGTCGCTGAGGATGCGCTCCTGCAAATAGTAGGGATAGGGACCGCTGCGCAGGGAGGCGACGTCGTGGTTGCTCTCCAGCAGCACCAGGTCGGTCCCGGTGAGGATGCTCCGTATGTAATCCGTCACCTGGCCCAAGTCGGTGGCCACAGCTGCGGACTTTTTCCCATCGGAGACGCGGTAGCCCACGCTGTCGGCGGCATCGTGTGGGGTGGGGAACGAAGTCACAGTCAACCCCGCCAGGTCGAAGCAGGTCCCGGCGGGGACCAGCATCAGGTGGTTCTGGGTGACAGGGTACTTCCGCACCAGGGCGGCGCAGGTCCCCCCGCTGGCGTAGATGGGTACGTTGCAGTGCTTCATCAGCACCCCCAGCCCCGCGATGTGGTCGGTGTGCTCGTGAGTGACTAAAATGCCGTTCAGGTCCCCCGGCGTCAGGCCGCAGTCCCGCAGCCGCTGGGTGATTTTGCGGCAGGAAATGCCCGCGTCCACCAGCACAGCGGAGCTGCCGCTTTGAATCAGGATAGAGTTGCCGCTGGAGCCGCTGGCCAGCGTCCGTAGTAACATAGGCTCACCTCTTCTATGAGTTGTCAGCTGTTAGCTATTAGCTGTTAGTAGGGGCGGCCCGTGGCCGCCCAAAAAAACGCGAAACCTGTGGGTGGCCACGCTCACGCCCTACACTTGCCAAAGACAATCGAATCACAGGTAAACATGAAAAAAGCGGCTGCCAGAGACAGCGGCTTTTTTCGACACTATTTATCTGGAAATGGGGCGGTTCAAACAGGGCCTATGAACCGCCCCGGAAATTGTCATTGCACATTGCTCATTGCAAATTGCTAATTGAACCTCACCCCGCGTGGCTCTCGGTGCGGATGTCGTCGTCGGGCACGTCCACGATGCGGATGTCCGCCCCCACGCCCTGGAGCTTGCCGGTCAGGTCGTCGTACCCCCGCTCGATATAGTGGATGGAGCCGATTTCCGTAGTGCCTACGGCGGCCAGCCCAGCCACCACCATGGCGGCCCCGGCCCGCAGGTCACACGCCTGGAGCGGCGCGCCGGTCAGATGGTCTACGCCTTCCACCACGGCGATTTTGCCGTCCACCTGGATTTTTGCGCCCATGCGCTTGAACTCCTCCACGTAGCGGTAGCGGTTCTCCCAAATGCCCTCGTTGACCATGCTGGTCCCCTGGGCCAGGCACAGGCAGGCGGTCATCTGAGGCTGCATATCGGTGGGGAAGCCAGGATAGGGCATGGTTTTGATGTTGGTGCGCTTGAGGCCGTGCTTGCGGATGACACGGATATCGTCGCCGTCCTCCCGGATCTCCACGCCCATCTCCACCAGCTTGGCGGTGATGCAGTCCAGGTGCTTGGGAATGACGTTTTTGATGAGGACGTTGCCCCCGGCGGCGGCGACGCAGGCCATATAGGTGCCCGCCTCGATCTGGTCGGGGATGATAGAATAGGTGCCGCCGTGGAGCTTTTCCACGCCGCGGATTTTGATGACATCCGTACCGGCCCCCATGATGTCGGCCCCCATGGAGTTCAGGAAGTTGGCCAGATCCACCACATGAGGCTCTTTGGCGGCGTTTTCGATGACGGTCAGGCCCTTTGCCAGCACCGCCGCCATCATCACGTTCATGGTCGCGCCGACGCTGACCTGGTCCATATAGACGGTGGCCCCGGAGAGGCCGCCCTCCTGGGCGTTGGCATAAACAAAGCCGCCCAGGACATCCACATTGGCTCCCAGCGCCTCAAAGCCCTTGATGTGCAGGTCGATGGGGCGTACGCCCAGGTTGCACCCACCGGGCATGGAGACCTGCGCCCGGCCAAACCGACCCAGCAGCGCGCCGATGAGGTAATAGGAGGCGCGCATTTTCCGGCACAGGTCGTCGGGAACGCAGAAGTTGCGGATATGGCGGCAGTCGATTTCGACGGTATTCTTGTTGATGGAGCGGACGCCTGCCCCCAGTTCCCGGAGAATTTCCAGGCTCAGGGTCACGTCGCTGATTTGGGGGATGTTCTCGATGCGGCAGACGCCATCCACCAGCAGGGCGGCGGGGAGGATGGCGACGGCGGCGTTCTTTGCGCCGCTGATTTCGATTTCACCAAAAAGCGGTTTCCCGCCGTGAATCACATATTTGTACAAGGTAACTCCCTCTTTTCAATCTATTCAAAAGTCCAAAATGGACGATGTAGCCGGGAGAAGCCGCGCTCAACTGGTGCAGCCACACAGAAAAGGGCTCCGTCACCGGGGATTTTTTCGCAGAAACGACACTTACACTGTATCGCTTCTCTAGTATAACACATACGTCACGTAAAATCAAAGAAAAATTAAAAAACTTTTAAGGTTGTGCCGTTCCTTTCATTGTGCGGTTTTGCCAGAATAATGGGCGTTTTTCAGATACTGTCCGGGTCCTTTTTTGTGGCGCATCGTCCTCTTCGGTTTGTTTGGGCGGTTTTCTTTGCACTTCTATGAATATAACAGGCGAGCTGCGAAAAGGCAAGCAACAAAGAGTGAAAAATCGTTACAGGCTGTAAACTTTTCGGGCTTCGCATTTTCACGCGAAGAGGGGCCTGCCAAACCCGGCAGGCCCCCCGTTTTACTCATCGGTTTCTTTTTCCCAAATCAGCGTCCGTTCCTCGCTCTCCGGCACCTCATAGTGGGAGTAAACCATTTCATCCAGCTGCTCCTCCGTCCACTGGCCGCCGGAGCTGGCGGTTTCAAAGACCGTGTCGGTCAGGTCGCTCATATAGACGCTGAAGGGCCCGGTCTCCTCCTCCATGCCCGGCTGGTAGTACACCGCGACAAAGGCGTCGCTGAGAACCACGCTGTCGCAGTTGCCGAAGGCGGAGGTGTAGTCATACTGTATCCCTGTGACGTCGCCATCCTCCAGCGTCCAGGTGATGTCGTAAACGTCCATCAGCTCGTCCCGGCTATAGTAATCCCAGCCATACAACAGGCAGTAAAACCGCCAGGGCAGCAGGGACAGCCGGGTGCCGTTCTGGAGGGAAACATACGCCGTGGCGTTGCCCGCCTCGTCCTGGGTGTAAATGACGTTGAGAACGCCGCCTCTGGCCCGGTCGCTGAGCTGGAGCCGGGTCTGGCCGGTGCTGGTGGTCTCCACCAGGATGTCCGAGGCGTCCAGTTCCGCGGCGGTGTCCTGCATGACGCTGACCACCGGCAGCACCACCAGCAGCACCACCAAAATCACGGCGATAATGCTATTGCGGATGAGCCGGTTCCGCCGCTTCCGGCGCAGCCGGGCCATGATACGCTGCTCGGTCTCCGGGGGGACCGCCAGCGGCGCCTTCAATTCCTCCAGCTGGGCGGCGCAGGCGGAGCACTCCGCCAGATGCTCCTCCACCAGGGCCTGGGTGTCGGCGCTGGCCTCGCCCTCGGCGTAAAGGGGGAGCAGGTCCCGGATGATATTGCAGGTAATAGGGTTCATGTTTGTTCCTCCTTTGCCATCTGTTGTTGCAGCTTTCGCTTGGCCCGCAGGAAAGTCACCCGCGCCCAGCCCTCCGTCCGCCCGAACAGGGCGGCGATCTGGGCGTAGGACAGCTCCGAGAACACCCGGAGGGTGAACACTTGCCGATAGGTCTCCTTCATCCCCTCCAGGTGCTGCTGCACCCGCTGGAGAGACTCTCTGTTTTCGTAGTCCCGCTCGATGTTGGTATAGGGGTCCGGCGGGTCGAACTCCTCCGGCAGGGGGACCAGGCGCTTTTGCCGCCTGTGGTGGGAAAAATACAGGTTTTTTGCGATTTGGCACAGCCAGGTGCGGATGTCGCAGTCGCCCCGGAACCGCTCCGCGTGGGCGCAGGCCCGGAGGAAGGTCTCCGCCGTCAGCTCTTCGGCTATGGCGGCATCGCCGGTCAGGGCTTTCAGGTACAGGTACACGTCCTTGTAGTACCGGCGGTAGAGCTGTTCCAGTTCTGACATCTTTCTCACCCCTTTCACTTATAAGACGCGGGGAGGGCGGGGTTGTTACAGGGTTTAGGGAGAAATTTTTTCTTTTTCTATTCTAAAGCGAAACCGCGTGACCCGGCAAGTGCCAAGTCACGCGGTTTGTTCCTGTTTGTTTTTACTTGTCGGGGAACAGCTTACCGAACAGCCAGTGAGTGAAGGGGGCTGCGGCGAAGAAATTCCAGAAGAACGCCATGGGGAAGTTTTTCAGCACCGTCCCCACCCAAATGGCGGGGAGCTGCGTCACCGGCGCACCCGCCAGGCAGACGTTGAACAGCACCGAGGCGATGAGGCTCATGGAAGGACACATGACCGCCACCGTCGCGCCCTGGCGGAGCAGCTGGCAGACATACGGATTATCTTTTTCCGGGTCGCTGTGCTTGGCGGCGAAGGCCGCGCCGAAGCGATTGCCGTACAGGTTGGAGACGATGAACACGAACACGCCCATGTAGGACGCCTCGACGAGGGCGTCCCAGAACACGATGTTGGTCATGTTGCTCAGGCCGCCGGCGGCCAGCGTCGCGCCCTCTTTGATGGCCACATTGTAGACCTCCATGCCATACGCCATGGCGTAGGACATGAGCAGGCCGAAAATAATTCCCTGTCCTCTTGTTTTTGGCATACTTTCCTCCTGTTTCATGCAGAACCGGCGCATAGCCCGGGGCGAACAAAAAAGGCGTATTCCCCCTCCGGCAATCGGAAAAAGGGTATACGCCTTGCGAACATCCTGTGTGCTACACGCAGTTATGATTTTGTACGGTGATAGTATACCACGCCAAAATCGCCGATGTAAGAAAAAGTTTTGCACAAAAATCCCGACCCCTATGCAGGGCAGTGGTCGGGATTTTGATAAGCAAGGGGACAGGTTTACGCCTCCTCAAACAGCTCCTCCAGGGAGTGGATGGCGTCGGTGACGCTGTCATAGGCATCGTCAATGGCGTCGATGCGCTCGTCCGCCGCCTTGCGCTCCGGGCTTTTCTTGGGCAAAATCATTTTGGCGTTTTCTTCCTGCTCCTGGAGCAGCGCCAGCCGCTGGTTCAGGTCCTCCAGCTGGGCCAGGATGGTTTTCAGTTCCGTTTCTCTCTGTGGGTTCATGGTGTTTCCTTTCTATAGGTCAAATGAATGGTATAAAAACTGGTTATCCCTTTTACTCCGCTTTATGCGCATGATTCACGCCCACGCACCAGCGTTTCGTTCCCATAATTGCACATTGCACATTGCTAATTGCACATTATCTTCACCTTGCACAGCTCCGGCAGCCGCTCCGGCTCCAACAGGCTGGCCCCGTCGAACAGGGCGGCGTGGAACCGGCCCATGCCCGGTCCTTGTTCCTCGGCGTAGGCGGCGCAGCCCTTCCAGAAGGCCCCGGCGCAGAGGGCGGCGGCATAGGGGGAATCCGTCACGGCGGCGAAGCCCCCCAGCAGAACAGACAGCATACAGCCCGCGCCGGTGATCTGACGCATCCGGGCGGAGCCGCCGGAGAGCAGCGCCAGCCGCTGTCCGTCCGTCACCACGTCCACCGCGCCGGAGAGGAACACCGTGCAGCCCAGCGCCCGCGCCAGCCGAAGGGCGCAGTCCTGCCGCTGGGCCAGGCCCCCGTCGGAGGCGCAGTCCACGCCGCTCTCCTGACTGGCCAGCCGCAGCAGCGCCTGCACTTCCCCCAGGTTGCCCCGGAGAATGGTTGGGGAGACTTCCTCCAGCAGACGGGAGACCCGCTCCAGCCGGTAGGCCGAGGCCCCTACGCCCACCGGGTCCAGTACGACCGGGTGGCTCAACCGGTTGGCGGTCTGCCCCGCCAGGGTGCAGGCCAGGTACTTGCTGTCACTGGGGGTGCCGGTGTTCAGGACTGTAGCGGCACACTGGCCGCTGATCTCCGCCATCTCCTGGGGTTCCTGGGCCATGATGGGCCGTCCGCCCGCCGCCAGCAGCAGGTTGGCGCAGTCCTGCACCGTGACCAGGTTGGAGATGCAGTGGACCAGCGGCACCTCCCGCCGCAGCCGGGTCAGCGGGGTGCAGTCCACCGTCACCGTTCCACAATGGCCTGCATGGAGGCCATCGCGCCGGAGCGCTCCAGCGCCGTCAGCACCAGCCCCGCGATGATGGAGCCGCCCACGGTGGAGACCAGGAAGGGAACGATGTAGGCGTAGAAGGCGATGTCCCCGGCGGACTTGCCCATCAGGAAAATGGCCACCGGGTAGGCGCACAGCCCGCCCAGCACGCCGGTGCCGAACACCTCCGCAATCAGCGTCAGGGGAAGGTTTTTGGTTTTATAGTACATCATACCACAGAGCAGCGCCCCGATCATAGACCCCGGAAAGGCCATTAGACTGCCCAGGCCCAGCAGATTGCGCAGCAGGCTGGCGACAAAGGCCACGGTCACGCCGTAGGCCGGGCCAAGAAATACGGCGCAGATGATGTTGACCATGTGCTGCACCGGCGCGCACCGGGACCCCAGCACCGGGAAGGAAAAGAGGCTGCCCACGACGGCGCAGGCGGCCAACAGCGCGGCCAGGGCCAGTTTTTTGGTGGAAGAATGGTTCATAGTCGGTTTCTCCTTTTCTCGTTTGGAATGTTGCCTAAAAACAAAGGCGTCACGAAGAATCATACCCGCGGTGGTATGCCCCTTCGTGGCGCTTTCGCTGTCACTCTGAGTTTATTATACCGGCGGAGAGGGGGACTGTCAAGGGAAATGTCCGCCTTACATTGACATCCGCCCCGGAAAAATGCTATACTCTCTGTGATAGAAAATTTTGAAATTCATCCTGTCAAAAAGAAGGTATGCACCATGAGCAACTACAAAATCAACACCAAATGCGTCCAGTCCGGCTACACCCCCGGCAACGGCGAACCCCGCCAGATCCCCATCATCCAGTCCACCACCTTTAAATATGACACCAGCGAGGACATGGGCAAGCTGTTCGACCTGGAAGCCTCCGGTTACTTCTACACCCGGCTGCAAAACCCCACCAACGACTATGTGGCGGCTAAGATCGCCGACCTGGAGGGCGGTACCGCCGGTATGCTGACCTCCTCCGGCCAGGCGGCCAACTTCTTCGCCCTGTTCAACATCTGTGAGTGCGGCAGCCATATCGTGGCCTCCTCCTCCATCTACGGCGGCACCTTCAACCTCATCTCCGTCACCATGGCGAAAATGGGCATCACCACCACCTTTGTCTCCCCTGACTGCACCGAGGAGGAACTGGAGGCCGCTTTCCAGGACAACACCCGCGCCGTGTTCGGTGAGACCATTGCCAACCCCGCCCTGACGGTGCTGGACATCGAGAAGTTCGCCAAAGCCGCCCATGCCCACGGGGTCCCCCTCATCGTGGACAACACCTTCCCCACCCCGGTGAACTGCCGCCCCATCGAGTGGGGTGCGGACATCGTCACCCACTCCACCACCAAGTATATGGACGGCCACGGGGCCGCCGTGGGCGGCGCCATTGTGGACTCCGGCAAATTCGACTGGATGGCCCACGCCGACAAGTTCCCCGGCCTCTGCACCCCGGATGAGTCCTATCACGGCATCACCTACGCCGAGAAGTTCGGCAAGGAAGGGGCTTTCATCACCAAATGCACCGCCCAGCTTATGCGGGACTTCGGCAGCATCCAGTCCCCCCAAAATGCTTACCTGCTGAACCTGGGGCTGGAGTCCCTCCACGTCCGCATGGCCCGCCATGTGGAAAATGGTCGGGCCGTGGCTGAGTTCCTCCAGAACCACCCCAAGGTGGACTACGTCATCTATTCCGACCTGCCCGGCGACCCCTACCACGAGCTGGCCCAGAAGTACCTGCCCAACGGCGGTTGCGGCGTGGTGTCCTTCGGTTTGAAGGGAGGACGAGAGGCCGCCAGCACCTTCATGAAGGGGCTGAAGCTGGCCGCCATCGAGACCCACGTGGCCGACGCCCGCACCTGCTGCCTGAACCCGGCTTCCTCTACCCACCGCCAGATGAACGACGAGCAGCTGAAAGCCGCCGGCGTTCCCGCCGAGCTGGTGCGGATGTCCTGCGGCCTGGAGGACAAGGACGACCTCATCGCTGACCTGGCCCAGGCGCTGGACGGCATCGAGTAAGATTCACACAAAAAACGAGAAACGATTCCCGCCCAAATCCAACTGATTTTGTTGGGTTTGGGCGGATTTTTTGCGGTCAGAGCGAAAAGAGGCGGGACGGCTGGCGGAACCCATACAAACCCTTTACAACCGACAAACTGTAATCTCACAAAAATAATTTGTCGTATATACTTGACAAAATGACAGATGAACGTTATACTATATGTATCCTAGGAAGCGACCCCTTTCCCCTTCCGCAATACCGTATTTTGTCAAGGAGGACGACGATAATGTATAATTTGGTATTTTTCGGCGCGCTGGCTGGGATCGTGGTACTTCTGGCCGTGGTCGCCCTCAGCAACCGTATCACAAAGGGCAAGTTCGGTCTGGAGATCGGCGGCGACTACGACGAGCGGCAGCAGGCCGCCCGGGGCGTGGCCTACCGCAACGCCTTTTGGACGGTGGTGGGCTACCTGGCCTTGTTCCAGCTGCTGGACATCTGGGACCCGCCGCTGTATGTGCTGTCCTTTGTGGGACTGTTCCTGGCGCTGGCGGTGTTCCTGGTCAGCTGCATTGTGCTGGACGCCTACATCGGCCTGAACGACGACCCCAAAAAGTGGGTCATCTCCAGCGCTGTCCTGCTGGTCATCAACCTGGTGGGCATTACTGCCTATGCCCCCACCTTTGAAGAGCTGCCTGTGGCCAATGTGTTCACCGCGGCGCTGCTGGCCGTCATACTGGCAGCGTTTGGCATCCGAACGCTGCTGCGCCGGACCCAGACCGAGGACGAGGAATAAACCCGACCCGTGACAAGGAGGATAGTAAGATGAACGTGAATTTGTATCATGCGCTGGGCTTTGCGGCGGGAATCGCCGTGACACTGCTTGTGTTCCTGCTGTTCCGCCGCCTCTGGCTGGGCAAGTGGCGCGTTCGCAGCGAGTACGACGAGCGGCAAAAAGCCGCCCAGGGCGTGGCTTACCGCAACGCCTTCTGGACGGTGGTGGGTTACATGCTGCTGGGATGGCTTTTGAACCTCTTTGGCGTGGAACTTTCCGCCTCCCCCAGCTTCCTGTTTGCCGGGGTGGTGCTGGGGATTTTGGTCTATGCTGTCAGCTGCATCCTGCTGGACGCCTACATGGGGCTGAACGACAACCCTCGGCGGTGGGTGGCCGTCACCGCCGTCATCGCGGCGGTCAATCTGGTCTGCGCCCTGTTCAACACCCACAATGCCTCTGCGTGGACGGCCAACTTGCTCTGTGGGCTGCTGCTGGTCGCCGTCCTCATCGCCTTTGGCGTGCGGGCGCTGCTGCGGCCAAACCGGGAGGAGGACGAGGAATGAAGAACCTGCGCCTCAAGGCGGCACGGGCGGCCAAGGATTTGTCCCAGCAGGCCCTGGCGGACCTCGTCGGCGTTTCCCGCCAGACCATCAACGGCATCGAAAAAGGCTCCTACAACCCCACCATCCGGCTGTGCATCGCCATCTGTAAGGCGCTGGACAAGACGCTGGATGAGCTGTTTTGGGAGGAGGAATAACAATGTGCAATTTGCAATGAGCAATTAGCAATGGCCGGGTTTTGAACCTTTTCCCTCACAGATTTCCCCTCAGAAAACACGCACCCTCCCTCGCCGAAGGCGACAGCACAGGGCCGGGTTCCCCATAATTGCACATAGCACATCGCTAATTGCTAATTGAAAATCCCCCTTGCGGGAGATTTTCCGCGTTTACCCCTCCACGGGGAGGGTATACACAAAGTCATCCATATAAAAGCCGCCGCCGATGTCGTTTTTGACCTCGCCGGTTTTCACAAAGCCCATGATTTCATAGACATAAATGGCGTCGTTGTGCCGGTTGACGTTCAGCGTGACGGCGGTGAGACCGCTCTCTCTGGCCTTATCCACCACAAAGGCCAGCATCTCTCTGGCGTAGCCTCTCCCCCGCTGCTCCTTTTTCAGGTAGAACTTGCTCAGGTACAGCTCGTTTCCCCTGGGATAGAAGGCCAGAAAACCCAGCCGTTCCCCGTCGTCGCCCTCCACGAAATAATACTGATACCCCTGGGCCAGCTGCTCCCGCAGGGCGGGCACCGACTGGAACTTTTCGATCATGTAGTCGTTCTGTGCGGGGCCGATGATGGGGTCGAAGTGTTCTTTGACGATACCTGTGGCCAGGGCGGACAGCTGCCTGATGGCGGCGTCCTGGCCGGGTAAGACCTGTGTGAAAATCATGTCGCGCCTCCCTCCGCCGGGACGAACTCAAACAGCGAAAAATCCCCGGTGGTGTGGATGTCTGCGCCCTTTGTGCGATACTCCATGGGCGTCATACCGAACTGCTGGCGGAACTTGGTGTAGAAAAAGTGCAGGTTTGTATATCCGCACAGGGCGGCGATCTCCTGCACCGACAGCTCCGAGTGGCGGAGATAGTGACAGGTCTGCTCCATCCGGGCGGCGGTGACCAGGTCGCCAAAGGTGTAGCCCGTCCGCTTTTTAATGAGGGCGCTGAGGTATTTGGCGTTGTAGTGGAACTCCCGGGCCAGCTGCTCCAGATTACAGTTGGCGCAGTGGGTTTGGATATACTTCAAAACGGCCTGCATGTCCGTCCGGCTGGCGGAGACGATTTGGCTGTCCTGGCAGCGCATGAACAGGATAAAAAAGGTCTGGATGTAGTTTTCCACCAGCTTGTCCCGGCAGGGAGAAGGGTCCAGGAACTCACAGAACAGGTCCTCAAACAGGTTTTTCATCTTGTCGTCCTGGCTGTAATCTGCGATGATGTAGGAGAAGCCGGATTTGGGGCTCATCAGCGTCCGGGTCAGGAAGGAGGCCACCGGGCCGTTGCCCGCCAGGTCGTAGAGCAGCTCCCGGCTGAGAAATTCCTGCTCCAGCTGGAGGCCCAGGATGATGTCCTCTTCCCCGGCGATTTCGAAAGCGTGGGTCACCTCGGCGTTCATCAGGTAGAATTGCCCCTCGGTCAGCACGAACTCCTTGTCCGGTAGGCGCAGCGTCAGGTGGCCGGAGTAGACGTAATTGACGCTGATGAACTCGGTGGCGTGCATGGGCAGCCGGGTGAACCGGGTGTGGATGATGAGCCGCAGGCACTCCCCCAGCCGGGACTGGAGCCAGAGGATATTTTTCCGGTTCTGCTCCACCATCGACGCGCTGGTGAAGCGATAGGTGCCGTGCCGTCCCTTTTTGTTCAGGAAGGTGTCCTCACAGAGGGTATTTCCCTGCTGCTCCATCTGGCGTTTCAGCTCCTGTTCCCGTTCGGTCAGGGGAAAAACCGCCTGGCGGAAAGCAGCCCTGTCCATAAAATCCCTCCATTTCCCAAGAAAACCGCGCAAAAACAATAAATACAGGATATCTGCCATCATTATAGTGGAAAAATGTCATTTATAAAATATACTTTTCAACTAAAATTGTTAGTATACAAGTAGTCACAACTGTGCAAATTTACGAAGAATAGTTAGGAGCTTTCCTCTTCACCGCGCAGATGTGAGCTGCACCCAGCTTTCCCCTTTCCTTCATTCCTCTTTGGAATTAGTTCGGGGGAAAAACGGAATTGCTTGTCGAATTGTTTTAAAATACAATGGGTACAAGGCCAAATCCTTTGGGCAAAAAGACGAAACAACATAAAAGGAGGATTTCATCATGTCTAAGGTCAATGATTTGCGCTCCGCTCTGGAGCTGCTGAAAACCCTGCCGGGTCAGCTGGTGGAGACCGACGTCGAAGCCGATCCCGTAGCTGAAATTTCCGGCGTATACCGCTATGTGGGTGCCGGCGGCACCGTGGAGCGCCCCACCCGTGAGGGTCCCGCGATGATCTTCAACAACGTCAAGGGTCATCCCGGCGCGAAAGTCGTCACCGGTCTGCTGGCCAGCCGTAAGCGCGTGGGCGCTCTTCTGGACTGCCCGCCCGACCGTCTGGGCTTCCTGCTGAAGGACAGCGTCAACAACCCCATCCCGCCTGTCACCATCCCCAACGAGCAGGCCAAGTGCCAGGAAGTGGTCCATCTGGCCACCGACCCCGGTTTTGACGTGCGCAAGCTGGTCCCCGCCCCCACCAACACCGAAGAGGACGCGGGTCCCTACATCACCATGGGTATGTGCTACGCCGCCAGCCCTGAAACCGGCATCACCGACATCACCATCCACCGTATGTGCCTCCAGAGCGAGGATGAGATCTCTATCTACATCATGCCCGGCGGCCGCCACATCGGTGCGTTCTTCAACGAGGCCGAGGCCCGCAACGAGCCACTGCCCATCTCCATCTCCATCGGCGTAGACCCCGCTATCGAAATCGCCTCCTGCTTCGAGCCGCCCACGACTCCTCTGGGCTATGACGAACTGCAAGCCGCCGGCGCCATCCGCAAGGAGCCTGTGCAGCTGACCAAGTGCCTGACCATCAACGGCAAGGCCATCGCCAACGCCGAGTACGTCATCGAGGGCGAGATCCTCCCCGGCCGCCGCATCCGTGAGGACGTGAACTCCAACACCGGCAAGGCCATGCCTGAGTTCCCCGGCTACAACGGACCCGCCAACCCCGCCCTGCCCGTCATCAAGGTCAAGGCTGTCACCACCCGCAAGAACCCCATCATGCAGAGCTGCATCGGCCCGTCCGAGGAGCACGTCTCCATGGCCGGTATCCCCACTGAGGCCAGCATCCTGTTCATGGTGGAGCGCGCCATGCCCGGCATGGTCAAGAACGTCTACTGCTCCACTGCCGGCGGCGGCAAGTTCATCGCCATCCTCCAGTTCAAGAAGAACCTGGCCAGCGACGAGGGCCGTCAGCGTCAGGCTGCTCTGTTGGCGTTCAGCGCCTTTGCGGAGTTGAAGTATGTGTTCCTGGTGGACGAGGACGTGGACCCCTTCGACCTGAACGACGTCATCTGGGCTATGACCACCCGGTTCCAGGCGGACACTGACCTCATCATGCTGCCCGGCGTTATGAGCCACCCGCTGAACCCCTGCAACAACCCCGCTTACTCCCCCAACATCCGCACCCGCGGCATCGCCACCAAGGTCATCTTCGACTGCACCGTGCCCTTCGACCAGAAGGACCGCTTCCAGCGCGCCCAGTTCAAGAAGCTGGACCCGAAGAAGTGGCTGCCTGACTTCGACTTTTAATCGGTAACAACCTGATAAATGAGTTTCCCTGGCGGGCGGGGCTTGCCCGGCCCCGTCCGTCCTCGTTCCTATCCCTTTCGCACTTATAGAGGAGAAAAGAGGTATTTTTATGCCAATCGGTGTTATCATTGACTCCCTCGCCGTCGCGTTGGGCGGTGTGCTGGGCGCTCTCTTCGGGAAGTACCTGAAGGAGGACTTCAAGGCCCAGCTGAACATGATTTTTGGCTGCTGCTCCATGTGCATGGGCATCAGCACCATCGTCCTGATGGAGAATATGCCCGCCGTGGTGTTCTCCGTCATCATCGGCACCGCCATCGGCCTTGCCATCCACTTTGGCCAGCTGGTCAACAAGGGCGGCGTGGCCATGCAGGGTGTGGTCTCCAAGTTTGTCCACACCAACAGCGACCTGTCTGAGGAAGAGTTCACCGCCACCCTGGTGACCATCATCGTCCTGTTCTGCGCCAGCGGCACGGGCATCTATGGCTCCATCGTTGCCGGCATGACCGCTGACAACAGCATCATGATCTCCAAGTCCATCCTGGACCTGTTCACTGCCATGATCTTCGCCTGCAACCTGGGCCTGGTGGTCTCTCTGATCGCTGTTCCGCAGTTCATCATCTTCCTGGTGCTGTTCCTCTGCGCCGGGCTCATCTACCCCATGACCACCCCCACCATGATCAACGACTTCAAAGCCTGCGGCGGCTTCCTGATGCTGGCCACCGGTTTCCGTATGATCAAGGTCAAGATGTTCCCCACCGCAGACATGATACCAGCGATGGTCATCGTTATGCCCATCAGCTGGTTCTGGGTCAACTACGTCTCCCCTGCCGTGGCTGCCTTGGCGGGTTAAGCTCCTTTCCTTTTCGCTGTTGCGGTCCCTCTCCGCGGAGGGGGACCGCAATGAACCTACGGCGCGCAGCCCAAATCGTGTGGTTTGGCTCCGGGTGCGCCCGGTAAAATCGCAGGGAGCTTCCTCCTGCGAAAATATGCTTTGACAGTTTTCTGCGGCCTTTCTCTGCGGAGAGAGGCCGCTGTTTTCATAATGGAGAGCCCCGCAGGAAAGGCCGCGCTGGAACACCTTTTCCGCAAAAAGCAAGGGGGTTCACCCAACAAAAAATAATTCTCGTAAAGGTCGAAAATTGAGGAAAAATAGGGTAGGCAAATCTATTATTTTACGCTATACTTATAGCCTAAGTTGGAAGGAGCAACTATGAAACGGATCATTGTCGGCATCAGCGGCGCCAGCGGATTCCCGCTGGCGGTCTGTCTGTTGCGGGAACTGAAAAAACTGCCGGATGTGGAGACCCACCTGGTCTTTACCCGGGGGGCGGAGCTGACCGCCAAACAGGAGCTGGGACTGGAGCCGGAGCAGATCCGGGCCATGGCGGACGTGTGTTACGACAACCGGAACGTGGGCGCGGCCATCGCCAGCGGCAGCTTCCAGACCGAGGGGATGATCGTGGTCCCCTGCTCGATGAAAACCGTCAGCGGCATCGCCCACGGCTACAGCGACAACCTGCTGCTGCGGGCGGCGGATGTGGTCATCAAGGAAAAGCGCAAGCTGATCCTTGCGGCCCGGGAAACCCCTCTCAGCCCCATCCACCTGGACAACCTGGCTTACCTCTCCCGGCTGCAAAATGTGTACATCATGCCGCCGATGATGACCTACTACCAGGGGGCCGATACCGTGGAGAGCATGGAGCGCCACTTCACCGGCAAGCTGCTCCAGTGCTTCGGCATCGACATGGAGGGCTTTAAACGATGGAGCTGAACCGGCACTATGAGGCCCAGGTCTGCGGCGTCACGCTGCTGTGCGACGTGATTTCCATGGGCCGGGACTACACCATCTGCGTCCGGGACGACCGCTGCGGCCATGTGGGGTCTGCGGCCCTGTCCGTCTCCCGGCCCAGTCTCACCGGCCAGGGGGTCAGCGCCACCACTTCGGTGCTCAACTGCCTGGGCCACAAGGACGACGCCATCGCCTGCCGCTTTGCCGAGGCCGTGGCCGTCCAGCAGCGCTGTACGGCGGTCTGCACCTGCGGCGTTCACATCGACGGAATCACTCCGGAGCAAATTCAGGCGATACTGGAGACCTGCGAGGGATTGAAACAGCAGGTGCTGCAAGACCTGGCCGCCGACGACTGACCCATTTCCATTTCCACTCCGTACAACTATCATTCTAAAAACAGGGAGAGGTTGCCTATGTTTCTTGTGTTCTTTTTGGTCTGGGTCATGCTCAATGGCCGATGGACGGTAGAGATCGCCCTGTTCGGCGTGGGCATCGCCGGGGCGATGTATGCGTTCATCTGTGTGTTTATGGATTACAGCCCCGCCAAGGACCTGCAACTGGTCAAAAAGCTGCCCCTGGCGCTGTGTTATGCCTACCATCTGATAGTGGAGATCGTCAAGGCCAACCTTGCCATGCTGCCCTTCCTGTTCTCCAACGAGATGCTGCCGGAGCCGGCGCTGGTGCTGTTCTACGCCGACCTGAAAACCGACCTTGCCCGATCGGTTTTGGCCAATTCTATCACCATCACCCCCGGCACCATCACCGTGGAGCAGGAGGATAACGCGTACTGCGTCCACTGCTTCGACAAGACGATGGGCGAGGGGCTGGACACTTCCATCTTTGTCAAGCTGCTAAAGCGAATGGAGGAGTGAGAGCTGTGAACGAGGGATATCGGGCGTTTTTCCTGGTGTGCTGCGTGGTGCTGACGGTGCTGCTGCTGCTGTGCCTGGTGCGGGCCATCAAAGGCCCCCGGCTGGCGGACCGCATCATCGCCACCAACATGATCGGCACCATTACCATTGCCATTATCGCGCTGCTCTCCGTTGTCCTGGGAGAGTCGGCAGTGCTGGACATCAGCCTGATTTACGCCGTCATGAGCTTTGTGTCGGTCATCGTGCTGTCGAAGATCTACATGGGCCGCTTTGTGGAATGGGAAAGCGAGCGCGGCGCGCTGGAAGAGGAAAAGGAGGAGGAAGAGCATGGAGCTTAGTTTGATTCGGTTTGTCATTGCCGCCGTCCTCATCGCCGGAGGCATCGCGGTGATGTGCATCGCCACCTTCGGCGTGTTCCGGCTGAACACCGCCATGAAGCGGATGCACGCCGCGGCTATGGGAGATTCCCTGGGCATTTTGTTGGTCATGCTGGGCATTATGGTGGTCTACGGCCTGTCGGCCAGCACCTTGAAGGTGGTGGCGATTTTGGCGCTGTTCTGGTGCGCTTCACCGGTCTGCTCCCACCTGCTGGCCAAGCTGGAGGTCATGACTAACCTGAACCTGGAAGACGAATGTGAGGTGCCGGAATGATGACCATTCTGCGAATCGTGCTGCTGGCGTCTCTCATCATCTGCGCCATCTCGGTCAGCCTCTCCCGGAACCTGCTGACCTCGGTGGTCATCTACATGGCGTTCAGCCTGACCATGACCAGCATCTGGCTGCTGTTGGAGTCGCCGGACCTGGCTATCACCGAGGCGGCGGTGGGTGCCGGCGTGACCAGTATCCTGTTCTTCGTCACGCTGCGGAAAATTCACTCCATCCAGACAGAAGCGGCGGAAGAAATAGAAGAAATAGAAGAAAAGGAGGAGGACCATGAGCAAGCCGAATCCAAACTATAAGGGCAGCGCCTGGGACAAGTTCACCCGCTGGGCGAAGGGCACCTATGACCCCGCCGACGGCAAATTGGAGTCCACGCCGCCCAAGGACCGCCTCTCCCCCGGCGAACGGGCGGAGCGGATGCTGCGGGAGTACGACCAGAGCCGCTTCGAGGAGGGCGTCGCCAAGGAGATCGGCGCGTTCCAAATCATCAGCCGCATTTTCTTCGTGCTGATGGCCCTGTTTATGGTCGTCGTCCTGCTGTACACCGTCAGCTTCCTCCCCGCCTTTGGCGACCCCAACTCTCCGGTGAACAACGAGGTCTCCCAGCGGTACATCGAGCAGGGCCTGGAGGAGACCGGCGCGATGAACATCGTGGCGGGCATGATTCTGGACTACCGTGCCTTCGATACCTTCGGCGAGTCCTGCGTGCTGTTCGTGGCCTTGTGCTGCGTGACCATCCTGCTCCGGGCGGACAAAAAGGACGAACTTCGTATGCGCGCCCGGGAGGAGCGCGAAACGCTGGAATACGAACCCCAGGAGGACAACATTCTCCAGCAGGCGGCCAGGATATTGGTGCCGCTGATTATCATTTTCGGCATATACGTGGTGCTCAACGGCCACATCTCGCCGGGCGGCGGCTTCTCCGGCGGGGCCATCATCGGCACCGGCCTGATTCTGCACCTGACCGCCTTCGGCATCAAGCGCACCCGCCGGTTCATGAACGAGCGGGTCATCAAGACCCTGACGGTGTGCGCCCTGACCTTCTACTGCTTCGCCAAGAGCTACTCCTTCTACACCGGAGCCAACGGCCTGGAGAGCATTATCACCACCGGAACGCCGGGGGCTATCCTCAGCGCCGGACTTATCGTCTACCTGAACATCTGCGTGGGCATCGTGGTGGCCTGCACCATGTATTCCTTCTATATTCTGTTTCGGAGGGGGGCAATTTGACATGCTGGGCAACCTTTTGACCAACTATGAGGACGTGGCGGCGGTGATCCTGTTCGTCATCGGCATGGGCAACCTGCTGCTCCAGTCCAATTTGGTGAAGAAAATCATCGGCCTGGACATCATGGACTCTGCCGTTTATCTGTTCCTGGCCTCCAAGGGCTACATCGAGGGGGCGCGTCTCCCATCTATGTGGACGGCATCATGGATGCGTCCTATTACATCAACCCCATCCCTGCGGGACTGGTGCTGACCGGTATCGTGGTGTCTGTCAGCGTCAGCGCGCTGATGATGGCGCTGACCATCTGCCTCTACCGGGAATACCACACCCTGAACCTGGATGAGATCATGTTGAAGCTCGGCAAGGAGGAGATGTAAATGACGCTGGTGCAAAATTTCCCCTTCTTCTGCATCATCCTCTCCATGTTCTCCGCCATCATCTCCTTCCCCATGAATCACCGGTGGGCCATGCGGGTCC
Organism: Clostridiales bacterium; assembly: GCA_020859945.1. Taxonomy (GTDB): domain Bacteria; phylum Bacillota; class Clostridia; order Oscillospirales; family Oscillospiraceae; genus Onthomonas. The sequence continues at coordinate 26,611 of JAJBVG010000094.1, forward strand.
ACCTGATTATGGTGACGGTAGTGCTGGCGCTGTCCCTGTGTGTGCTGGGCTACACCGTCTCCACGGGGGAGAGCTACACCTTCATGATGGGCCACTTCCCGGCCCCCTGGGGCAACGAAATTCGCATCGGCGTACTGGAGGCGCTGATGGCGGTGTTTTTCAGCCTCATCATGCTGCTGTCGGTGCTGGGCGGTCTGGCCCACATCGGACGGGAGCTGAAAAATTCCCGGAAGAATCTGTTTTTCATCCTGCTGGACCTGCTGATGAGCTCGCTGCTGGCGCTGATTTACACCAACGACCTGTTCACGGCCTACGTGTTCATCGAAATCAACACCATCTCTGCCTGCGGCCTCATCATGATCAAAAAGGAGGGCCGGACCTACGTCTCCGCCCTGCGGTATATGGTCATGAGCCTGGTGGGTTCCAGTCTGTTCCTCATCGCGCTGACGCTGCTGTACACCATCACGGGTCAGCTGCTGATGACCCCCGCGAAAGAGGCGCTGGCGGAGCTGGTGGCTGCGGGCGAATACGAGGTGCCCATCCTGGTCATCATCTCCCTGGTGACGGTGGGCCTGGGCATCAAGAGCGGCCTCTACCCCTTCCACACCTGGATTCCCGACGCCTACGGCTACACCACCCCTTCCGCCAGCGCGATTTTGTCCTCGCTGGTGTCCAAGGGCTATCTGTTCCTGCTCATTAAGATTTTCTACCGGGTGCTGGACTTCGAGTTCGTGGTCAGCAGCCAGGTGGTGAACCTGCTCTTTATGCTGGGCATCCTCGGCATGATTATGGGCTCCTGGCTGGCCATTAAGACCCAGAACATCCGGCGCATGGCGGCCTTCTCCTCCGTGGCGCAAATCGGCTACATCTATATGGGCATCGGCCTGGGCACCACCGCAGGTGTGGTGGCCGCCCTGTTCCACATCATCTCCCACGGCGCCATGAAGTCCCTGCTGTTCATCAGCATCTCCGGCCTCTCCGAGGTGTCCGACGACAAGTCGGACTTCGAGTCGCTGAAGGGCGCGGGCTTCCGCAACAAGCTGGCTGGCGTGGCCTACACGGTGGGGGCCATGTCGATGATCGGTATGCCCCTGCTGACCGGCTTCATCTCCAAGTATATGTTCGCCTCCGCCGCCACCACTGCCATGCAGGGCAAGATGGTGATCGCCTGGATCGCGCTGGCCATCAGCACGATTTTAAACACCGTGTACTTCATGGGCAGCGTGCTGACCATCTACCACTCGGTCCCGGCGGAGCAGCGCAAGCCCCACGGCATGATGCCCTCCCGCGTGGAGTCTGTGGGAACGGTGGGACTGATTGCGCTGAACGTCGGCCTGGGCGTGGCAGCCACGCCGGTCATTCAGGCCATTCAGACTGGCCTTGCCATATTCGGCTGACGGGAGGGAGAAAAGATGATTGCTTTGCTGATTCCCGTGTTAATGCCCATCGCGGTGGGCGTGCTGCTAATGGCGTTCCCGCCCCGGCAGCGGAAAATCATGCTGGCCGTTGTGTTCGCGGCGCTGGCTATTGGGCTGGCCCTGGCGATTGGAGTGGCCCTCCAGCCGGAGGACGCCCTGCGCCTGACCCTGGGCACCGTGGCGGAAGGGTTGACCTTCTATCTCCAGGTGGACGCCGTGGGCAAGCTGTTCTCAGTGCTGGTGGCCTTTGTCTGGCTGCTGGTGGGGCTGGCCGCCTTTGAGTACATGAGCCACGAACACGACGAACCCCGGTTCTTCGGCTTTTACCTCATCGTGGAGGGTGTGCTGGCGGCCCTGTGCTACTCCGGCAACCTGTTCACCTTCTATGTGTTCTTTGAACTGATGACCCTGACCTCTGTCCCGCTGGTCATGCACGAGCTGACCCACGAGGCGGTTATGGCGGGCCTGAAATACCTGTTTTACTCGGTGGGCGGCGCGTTTTTGTCGCTGTTCGGCCTGTTTCTGTTCACCGCCCAGGGCGCTGAGCTGACCTTCACGGCGGGCGGCGTGCTGGACAGCACGTCTGCCTCCGGCGTGGCGCGGCTGGCGGTGTTCCTGATGATTTTGGGCTTCGGCACCAAGGCGGGCATGTTCCCCATGCACGGCTGGCTGCCCACCGCCCATCCGGTGGCCCCGGCCCCGGCCAGCGCGGTGCTGTCCGGCGTCATCACCAAGGCCGGTGTGCTGGGTATCCTCCGCACCGTGTACTATGTGGCGGGGCCGGAGCTGATTCGGGACACCTGGGTGCAGTACGCCTGGATCGGTCTGACGCTGATCACCGTCTTTATGGGGTCCATGCTGGCCTACCGGGAGAACGTGCTGAAAAAGCGGCTGGCCTATTCCACCGTCAGCCAGGTCTCCTATGTGCTGTTCGGCCTGTCGCTGCTCCAGCCGGTGGCCTTTGTGGGAGCGCTGCTCCATGTGGTGTTCCACTCGCTGGTGAAGAACGGCCTGTTCCTCTCGGCGGGCGCCATCATCTGCAAGACCGGCAAGACCAAAGTGGACGAGCTGAAGGGCATCGGCAAGGAAATGCCCGTGGTCCTGTGGTGCTTCACCCTGGCGGGTGTGACTTTGGTAGGTATCCCGCCCACCAGCGCCTTTGTCAGCAAGTGGTATCTTGCCACCGGTTCGCTGGCCTCCGGCATCCCGGTGGCCTCCTGGCTGGGGCCGGTGGTGCTGCTGGTCAGCGCCCTGCTGACGGCGGGCTATCTGCTCACCGTCTCCATCGACGCATTCCTGCCGGGCAGCGACTACAACTATGCCGCGCTGGAGAAACACGAACCCACCTGGCAGATGCTGGTCCCCATCGTGACGCTGACCGCGCTGGCGGTGCTGCTTGGGGTCTGGCCCGGCGGATTGACCTCGTTGCTCACCGGCATCGCCGGCAGCGTGCTTTGAGAGGGGAGGGAAACGCTGTATGAGTCCTTATTTCATCCTGGTGCCCATTCTGGTCCCCATCCTGGCGGGAATCTTGCTGATGACCTTCCCTATCCAGGACTACAAAACCAGAGCTGCGGCGGTGGAGACGGTGGTCATCCTCAACACCATTTTGGTGTTCGTGCTGCTGCTGAACCGCCCGGCAGAACGGCTGTATCTGTTTTCCTTTGTGGAGGGCCTGCCTCTGACGCTGAACATCGACGGCATGGCCACCTTCTTCGGCGGCCTGGTGGCCTTCCTGTGGCCCCTGGCGACCCTGTACACCTTTGAGTATATGCGCCACGAGGAGCGGGTCAACACCTTCCTCTCCTTCTACACCATCACCTATGGCGTGACGCTGGGGGTGGCCTTCGCGGGCAACATCGTCACCATGTACCTGTTCTACGAGGCGCTGACCATGGTGACGCTGCCGCTGGTCATCCACACTATGACCGAGGAGGCCCAAAAAGCCACCCGGAAGTATTTGAACTACATGATCGGCGGCACCGCCTTCGCCTTCATCGGCATCGTGTTCTACTCCCTGTTCTGCACCGACATCGAGTTTGTGCTGGGGGGCAACCTGGACGTTGCCAACCTGGGGGAGTACGCCAACATCGCCCTGCTGGTCTACGTGCTGGCCTTCTTCGGCTTCGGCGTCAAGGCGGCGGTGTTCCCCTTCCACGGGTGGCTGCCCACGGCGTCGGTGGCCCCCACGCCGGTCACTGCCCTGCTCCATGCGGTGGCGGTGGTCAAGTCCGGCGTGTTCGCCATTATGCGCCTGACCTACTTCTGCTTCGGCGCGGACTTCCTGAAAGGCACCTGGGCGCAGACCGTGGTGGTTATCGCTGCGATGGTCACCATCGTCTACGGCTCTACCATGGGCGTGCGGGAGAACCACTTTAAACGCCGCCTGGCCTACTCCACCATCGCCAACCTGTCTTACATCTTGCTGGGTGTCACGATGATGTCCCCCCTGGGGCTGATGGCGGGGTTGTGCCACATGTTCGTCCACGCCATTATGAAAATCAGCGGCTTCTTCTGCGCCGGTGCGGTGATGCACCAGACGGACAAAAATTACGTCTACGAGCTGGATGGGCTGGGCTACGCCATGCCCGCCACCTTCACGGCGCTGCTGATCTCCGGCCTGTCGCTGACGGGTATCCCGCTGTTCGCTGGGTTCGTCAGCAAGTGGAGCATCGTCCAGGCCCTGTTGGAGCAGCCCTCCATGATGGGCTATGTGGGGGTGTTCGTGCTGCTCTATTCGGCGCTGATGACGGGCATTTATATGCTGTCCCTCAACGTGCGGGGCTGGTTCTCCGGCGGAACTGTCGCCCGGGAGGCCAACGCCAAGTTCCACGACCCCAGCTGGCTGATGCTGCTGCCGCTGGCGATCTTCTCGGTGATCACAGTGGCCCTGGGCCTGAACGCCCAGGCGTTGCTGGTGTTTGTCCAGAGCATCGCCACCGGAACGTTCTGAGAGGAGGATGTGTGTTATGACTGGAAATCCCATTCTCCTGCTGCTGGTGCTCGGCCCCATGGCGGCGGGTATCGTCAGTTACCTCATCGGGCGGCGAAACAAGGCCCTCCGGGACGGCTTCGCCATCGCCGTCACCTCGGCGGAGGCGGTGGTCATGCTGCTGCTCGTGCTGATGGGCGGGGAGGTGTCCCTGTCTGTGCCAGGGGTCTGCGGTATGGGCCTGTCCTTCCAACTGGACGGCTTCCGGGGCATTTTTGCCACCGTCACCGCCTATATGTGGATGATGACCACCATTTTCTCCAGAGAGTACCTGGCCCACTCCCGCAACCGGAACCGGTATTACCTGTTCCTGCTGATGACCTTCGGGGCAACGATGGGGGTGTTCCTCTCCGACGACCTGTTCACCACCTTCGTGTTCTTTGAGCTGATGAGCATGGCCTCCTACGTCACCGTCATCCACGACGAGAAGCCGGAGACCCTGTACGCCGGCGGCGTCTACCTGGCGGTGGCGGTCATCGGTGGTCTGGTGGCGCTGATGGGCATCTTCATGCTCTACAGCGTGACCGGCACCCTCCAGCTCTCTGAGCTGCTGGCCGCTTGTCAGGCGGCGTTCCCCGGCAACGAGGCGTGGTTCTACGTGCTGGGCGGCTGCATCCTCTTCGGCTTCGGCGCGAAGGCGGGCATGTACCCCCTCCACGTCTGGCTGCCCATGGCCCATCCCGTGGCCCCGGCCCCGGCCAGCGCCCTGCTGTCCGGCATCATCACTAAGTCGGGCATTTTCGGGGTGCTGGTGCTGTGTACCCGCATCTTCGCCGGGAACGCCTACTGGGGCTTTGTCATCCTGCTGCTGGGCGTTGTGACCATGCTGCTGGGCGGCCTCCTGGCTATCTTCTCGCTGGATTTGAAGCGAACGCTGGCCTGCTCCTCCATGTCCCAGCTGGGCTTTATCTTCGTGGGCATGGGCATGATGGACCTGCTGGGCGAGGAAAACGCCCTGGCGGTCCGGGGGACCATCCTCCACATGTTCAACCACTCCAATTTGAAGCTGGTGCTGTTCATGGCCGCCGGTGTGGTGGTGATGAACCTCCACAAGCTGGACCTGAACGACATCCGCGGCTTTGGCCGCAAAAAGCCCCTGCTGTGCTATGTGTTCCTGATGGGCTCCCTGGGCATCGGCGGCATCCCCCTGTTCAACGGCTACATCAGCAAGACGCTGATCCACGAGAGCATCGTGGAGTACATCGAGCTGCTGGAGGAGGGCCACAGCGTGGTCAGCTTCGCCGCGGCCAACAGCGCCACCCTGTTCCACGTCATCGAGTGGCTGTTTATCATCACCGGCGCTATGACGGTGGCCTATATGACCAAGCTGTTTGTGGTGCTGTTTGTGGAAAAGAACCGGGACCGGCAGGTGCAGGCGTCCTTCGAGGCCAATACCCACTACTGCAACAAGGCCACCGCCGCTGTGCTGGCGGTCAGCGCCACAGTGCTGCCCATTTTGGGTGTGCTGCCCTACCTGACCCTGAATAAAATCGCTGACCTGGGGCAGGGCTTCCTGAACGGCGTCTCCCCGGAGCACGCGGTCAACTACTTCTCCCTGACCAATTTGAAGGGCGGTTTGTACTCCATCGTCATCGGCGCGGCCATCTACCTGGTGGTCGTCCGGCTGGGGATGCGGGTGAAGCAGCCGGACAGGACCTATGTCTATGTCAACCGCTGGCCCAAGCACTTGGACCTGCTGGAGCTGGTTTATCGCCCGCTGGTGCTGGGCCTGCTGCCCACTGTGGCCGGGTTCCTGTGCCGGTGCCTGGACTATGTGCTGGACGGCATAGTCCTGCTGGGCCGAAAGACTACCCACAAGCAGCTCCGGGAGGGCCGCCTGTTGCCCAAGGGCTTCGAGCTGGCCTACGTGGTGGGCAGTCTGCTGGACGGCGGAGTGGCCCTGCTGAACGCCACCTTCTGCAAGCGCAACCCCATCCAGGCGGACTTTGTGCGGTTCTTTGCCGACCAGAGCCGCATCTACGAGGAGACCAAGCGGGAGGTCATGTCCGGCGTGTCCTTTAGCCTGATGATGTTCGGTGTGGGCATTATGCTCGTGGTCATTTACCTGCTGGTGGTGTGACAATGAGCAATTTGCAATGAGCAATGTGCAATGAGCCGTTGACGGTTCGCGTGTTGCTCCGTTCCTGAAAAGCATTTCCCCACCCGTGGCGTGGCCGCGGGTGGGGATTTTTACGTCAATTCATGTTGTCAGTGTGGGGGTTCGCCCCTTGTTGTTCCTTTTGATAGAGGACCCCGTAGTCAAACATTTTCAGCGACAGGCGGCGGCTGATATGGAGCATTAACTGAATGATACAGTCAACGTCAGGGTCCTCCTGGGTGCCCAGCCGCTGGTTCAGGCGGTCAGCCGCTTCATACACTGCATCATACCACTCTCCACAGGGCTTTCCCAAACGAAACTCGTCCTCCACATAAGCGGGAACGCTGGCAGAAAAAGGAGCGTTCTCGTCCAGCAGACCACATAAATAGTCGTAGAGCTGCTCCTTCCATTCCTGATAATCCATTGTTGTACCTCCCAGAGTAGTGTCATTATACGGACACTATTTATCTTCTGATTTTACTCGCATAATAAAGATAATGCAAGTGCAACCTCAGAAGCTGGGAGAATCGATGATTAAATACGACAGATTATGGGTGACAATGAAGGAAAAGGGCGTTTCACAGTACGACCTTTACACCCATTATGACATTGGCCGGTCCCAGCTGGACCGGCTGCGAAAAAATAAAAACGTGGAGACTAACACCATTGACCGGTTGTGCAGCATCCTCCACTGCAACGTGGAGGACGTAATGGAATACGTCAGCGACCCCGAACAGGAAGAATAGACCCGCCTGCCCACAGAGAAGCACTGGGGCAGGCGGTTTTTTCGTCCTTGACGAAATTATTTGCTCAAATTTTCAATAAATTGTCATTGACAGGCCATATATGGGTGTGGTATAGTAAAAGTACACAAATGGTTGTTGTGTTTTCTTACCTCTAAGGGATTGATACAGCGAGGTGCTGTCCTCTCAAGCTTATCCATAACTGCCTCGAGTGTTTTCTTACCTCTAAGGGATTGATACATTCCTCCTGCTTCCATTGCCAAGTCTTTGACTGTGTTTTCTTACCTCTAAGGACTCCGCACACAACAACCAAAAACCGGGACAGACGAACCAACCACGTCTGTCCCGGTTTTTGCATTTTTCTGTAGGGGCGGCCCTTACCGTCAAGCGGTACTTCCGCTTTGCTCCCTGTGGCCGCCCGAAAACCCACGCGAAACCTGCGGGCGGCGGAGCGCCGCCCCTACACAAACGAAGATGTTCACAGCGTGGTAAAGCGCTGATTTGGAACTTCTTCTTTGCTTCGGGGGAACCCCCACCGTCAGGCGGCGCCCCACCCGGAGCGCCGCCTTTTCCGGGCCAGCTCCTGCCGACCCCTATTCCAAGACAGCCGGCGCGGGGCCTCTGGGGGACATCCCCCGCGCCGCTGCGGAGGGCTGGCCACCGGAAGCGCGGCCTCTTTGGAGAGCCGCCGCCTTGCCGTCTGACAACAGTATGGCCCGACCCGCCGGTGTTATCCCTGGCAAAAGCTGTTTAACCTGGCACATATTGGGGCATACTGTGGGCATAGGATAAGCTATCCGGGGCCTGCATGCCCCTGTAAATCTGAAAAGGTGGAAGGAGAAACGGCTATGACAGAAGTATTACGCTGGCTGCGCAGACCGCAGGAGACGGAGGAGGAGCGAGAGCGGGCTGTCCTGACCAACCAGCTCCACGAGACGCGATGCGCCATTCAGCGCACCTATCTACAGTTCAACTCCACCGGCGACCCGGACCTGATCGACGCGGCAGTGTTCGACCTGAAAGCGGAGCAGGCCCGGTATTCCTACCTGCTGCGGCGGCTGAAAAGCCTGGACCGCTCCAACCAGGCGCTGAAAGCCGAATGACGGACGAGCAGGTATTGCTGGCGGGGCTGGGGCTGTTCGCGGCGCTGTTTCTGGCGATTCTGCTGCGGCGAGTGCTGGCCCTGCTGTGCCGGGTGGCCCTGCGGACGGCGGTGGGCGGCGGCGTGCTGGCGGCGCTGGAGCCCTTCGGCGGTTTGCTGGGACTGCACCTGGGGGTCAACCTGTGCAACGCGCTGGTCATTGGCGTACTGGGCGCGCCGGGGCTGGGGCTGCTGCTGATGCTCAACTGGCTCATGGCCGGTGGCTAGGGAAAAGGAACGCTGCGGGACGATGAGAACCGCAGCGCTTTTTTTGCGCCAGGCAGTCATAAAGCGCGCTTCCGACCGCTAAGGGGTCAAAATTGGGGTAAAACAAAAAATCCGCTCGTAGAGATTGAACTTTACGAGCGGATTTCTGTTCAATAAAAGCAATTTCCCGCCGAATGAAAACATTCAGCGGGAAATGATTTGGTGGAGGCGACGGGAGTTGAACCCGTGTCCGAAAACGCATCCTCAGGACCTTCTCCGGGCGCAGTCAGTTGTTTCCATTCCCTTACCGCGCCGTGAACTGACACACTGCGCGGTTTGGTAGCTTCATAAATTCATGGAGCCGTCAAAGCTTTCGGCCCTCACGTTTCCCACTAAAAGGCATCACCCAGCCCGGCCCGTGGGCCTTCCGGGATCGGCGTCCGCGCACATTGGGCGGAGGTCGCAGAGCCTAATTAGGCCGCGACAGCAACGTATTCGTCGTTGTTCTTTGATTTATAAGTGCCCATTGATAAGCGGCTGGGCGCCGCTGCCCGCTAGTCCGGCCTCAACGTCCCCGTCGAAACCGGTACGCCCCCATATGTGGCCCGCAAACGCAGGCCAGACACCGGCAGGGGCGGGGAAACCTCTGCCGGAAATTAGCAATTAGCAATGTGAAATGTGCAATTATAAGGAAAACAAACGCTGACAGCTCTCTGCGGGACGTATTGTTTTTCGTCTGCGTTGCGGTCATGTAGCTGCATCTGAAAACCCATTCATTGCTCATTGCAAATTGCACATTGATTCAGACCTTCTCCGGCTCAGGATATTCCACGCCGAAGGTGTCCACCGTGACCTTTTTCATCATCTGCTTCTGGCGGGGCTTGTCGTTCCAGTCCCGGCGGGTGGAGATGATCTGGTCGGCCACGTCCATGCCCTCGATGACCTTGCCGAAGGAGGCGTACTGGCCGTCCAGATGAGGTGCGTCCGCCACCATGACGAAGAACTGGCTCCCGGCGGAGTCCGGCGCCATGGTCCGGGCCATGGACAGCACACCGCGGCTGTGTTTCAGGTTGTTGGTGAAGCCGTTGGCGGAGAACTCGCCCTTGATCTCATAGCCGGGGCCACCCATACCGGTGCCCTGGGGGTCGCCACCCTGGATCATAAAGCCGGGGATGACCCGGTGGAAGATGACGCCGTCATAAAAGCCCTTTTTCACCAGGGAGATGAAGTTGTTGACGGTGTTGGGGGCGATTTCGGGGTAAAGCTCCGCCTTCATCACGCCGCCGTTTTCCATTTCGATGGTCACAATGGGATTCTGTGCCATGTTGAACACTCCTTCGCTGTTGTCAATTCTGCCCGCAAGTCCGGCGGGTTATTCCCTGTAGCGGCCCCGGTTCCGGGATTTCATCTCCCGGTCCATGTCCCGCTTGGCGGCCCGCTCCGCCATGGCCTCCCGCTTGTCGTAGAGCTTTTTGCCCTTGGCGAGGCCCACTTCCACCTTGACCCGGCTGTTTTTGAAGTACAGGGACAGGGGGATGAGGGCGTAGCCGTCCTGCTTGACGTGGGCGTAGAGCCTGCGGATCTCCTGCCGGTGCATCAGCAGGCGGCGGTCCCGCATGGGGTCTTTGTTGAAGATGTTGCCCTGCTCATAGGGGGAGATGTGCATCCCGTAGACGTACAGCTCGCCGTTTTTCACCTGGCAGAAGGCGTCTTTCAGGTTCACCCGCCCTGCGCGGATGGATTTTACCTCGGTGCCGGCCAGTTCGATGCCCGCCTCGTACTTTTCCAGAATATAATAGTCGTGGTAGGCTTTGCGGTTGCTGGCAACCACTTTGATTCCCTTTTGACCCGGCACAGGACGCCCTCCTTTCTGAACAGGTATCATGTTATTATATAGAAACGGGGAACTTTTGTCAACTGTTTTTTCGTTGGCGTATCCCCACGGAACTTTTTCGACAAAAAGCAACCCTGCCAGACATTTCATCTGACAGGGTCACTTTTGATTCTTGATATCTAACATCATTACAGTTACCTCTCTTTCTACGGAATGAAAAACATTCACTTCACTCTAAACTGTCGCTCTTTCACAGCGGCTTGCCTCTTGGCTTCCCGAAAACTGTGCGGGGTGCTGCGGGTACATATCTAAAGTTGAAGGAAAGGTTGACGTATGATAC
>JAJBVG010000094.1:37483-60937 GCA_020859945.1 Clostridiales bacterium
TGCGGGGTGCTGCGGGTACATATCTAAAGTTGAAGGAAAGGTTGACGTATGATACAAGAGGAAGAGGTTCCGCTTCGGGGAAGTTCTCTTCTTTGTTGTGACTAAAGTATAGCATCGCCCGGGCTTTTTGTCAAGCACTTTTTCAAGATTTTTTAGAAATTATTTTCCCGTTGGTTTTGCGGATATAGGCGGGCGAAATGCAGCTGTTTTCGTCAAAATCACCGGAACACCAGACGTTGTAAATTTTACCCCTCCTTGTGAAAACCGTCGAACTGTGGTATATTGTAATGGCATTGACAAAGGAGGACATCCCCATGCTGCACCGCCGAACCATGTACGAAGAGATCACCGCGCCCACCAAACGGCCCTGTCGCTGGCTGTTAGTGAGCGTCCTTTGGTGCGCTGTGCCGGGGCTGTTTCTGCTGGTGTTTCTGTTGACCAGGGGCAACCAGGGGCTGATGAACTTTCTGGTGAATCGGGTCACAACGCCGGTGAAGCACCTACTCTCCCGGCTGTGCGCCCTGCTGCCCTTCGCCCTGGCGGAGGTGATTTGGGCGGTGGGGGTCATCGCAGTGGTGGTATTCCTGGTGCGGACGGTATGGCTGCTCATCCGCCGGAAGGAGCGGCTGAAACGGCTGCTCCGCCGGGTGCTGGCGGCGCTGGCGGCGGCGCTGGTGGTCTACAGCTGCTACACCGCCATGTGGGGCATCAACTACTATGCCGATAGCTTTTCCCAGCGCACCGGTCTGACGGCCCGGGGTTGCACCGCGGAGGAGCTGACCCAGCTGGCCGCCGCCTTCGCGGACAAGTGCAACGAGCTGTCCGACCAGATGGACCGGGACGGGGACGGCGTGACCCAGGTGGACGCCGCCGAAGTTCTCCAGCAGTCCACCGACTGCTATCAAGTGGTGTTCGATGAGTTCCCCGCCCTGGAACAGCCTCTGTTCACCCCCAAGGCTATGGTTTTCTCCCGCATTATCAGCTATATGGGCTTCACCGGGTTCTATTTCCCCATGACGGCAGAATCGCTGGTCAACGTGGACCAGCCGGATTGCCTCATCGCCGCCACCGCCCTTCACGAGCTGTCCCACCAGTGCAACGTGGCGGAGGAGGACGCCTGCAACTTTTTGGCCATCATCGCCGGACTGCACTGCGACGACGTCACCTTCCAGTATTCCTCCGCCGTGATGGGGTACATCCACCTGTCCAACGCCCTCTATTCCGCTGACAAGTCGGCCTGGCAGGCCGTCCGCGCCACCCTGAATGAGCAGGTGCTGACCGATTTGACCGACAACAACGCTTACTGGGCGCAGTTCGAGTCCCCGGTGCAGGAGGCGTCGGAGCAGATTTACACCGGCTTTCTGGAGAGCTACGGCCAGACCGAGGGCATGAAAAGCTATGGACAGTGCGTGGATTTGCTGGTAGCGTATTATTTCGACACGTGATGAGCTATTAGCTGTTAGCTTTTAGCTCTTAGCCGAGATAGTGCTTGCCGTTTGGTCAGCGTTTTTGCCTGGCATAGTACAAGCTTTTCACGAAGAACCATCATTTGACAAGTGACCACCCCTCTCGCCTCCCCTGAAAGGGCAGGGAGGGGCAAAGCCCCGGAAGTGCCGCTTGACGGCGGAGGGGGACCATGCGAAGCATGGTGGAGGGGTTTCCACTGCAATTACGAACAGCTCATAAAATACAAAGGAACTTACACCATGAACTACAACACAGTCATCTTCGACCTGGACGGCACCCTGTTGGATACCCTGGACGACCTGGCGGACAGCCTGGACCACACCCTGATGGAGGTGGGCGCGCCCACGCTGACCCGGGCGCAGGTGCGCCGTTATGTGGGCAACGGCATGGCCCGGCTCATCGAACTGGCCCTCCCCGGCGGGCGGGATGACCCCCGGTACGACCGGACGCTGGAGACCATGCAAGCCTATTACAAGGCCCACAACCAAATCAAAACCGCCCCCTACCCGGGGGTGGTGGACCTTATCGACGAACTGCGGCGGCGGGGTTATGCCCTGGCGGTGGTCAGCAACAAGCCGGACACCTCTGTGAAACCGCTGGTGAAGTTTTATTTCGGCGACAGCATCCCCGTGGCCATTGGCCAGCGGCCCGACGTGCGGCGCAAGCCCGCCCCTGACGCGGTGGAGGAGGCCCTGCGGCAGCTGGGACGGGACCGCGCTGAGGCCGTCTACGTGGGGGATTCCGAGGTGGATCTGTACACCGCCCGCAACGCCGGGATGGACTGCATCTCCGTCACCTGGGGCTTCCGGGACCGGGAGCTGTTAGACAGCGAGGGGGCCACCCGCTACGCGGACACCCCGGCAGAGGTTTTAAACTGGCTTTGAACAATGTGCAATGTGCAATGAGCAATTTGCAATTATGGACATCTGGCCCGCTACCGTCGCCTTGCGGCGAGGCACGAGTTCCTTTTGCGCAATCATTTCCCGGAATAGTACCACTTTCCTGAAAAAGGAGAAAATTCCATGAAACAGATCCTTTGCTTTGGCGATTCCAACACCCACGGCTACGACGCCTTTACCGGCGGCACGCTGGATTACACCCGCCGCTGGACCGGGCGGGTGCAGAAGGCCCTGGGGGAACAGGCCCTCATCTGCGAGGCGGGGCTGAATGGCCGCACCTGCGGCTTCGACGACCCGGAGGTGCCGGGGCGGAACGGGCGGGTCATGCTGAACTGCGCCCTTCAGACCCACAAGCCCCTGGACGCGGTGGTGTTGATGCTGGGCACCAACGACTGCAAGACCTGTTACCGGGCGGGCGGCCCCGCCATCGCTGGGGAAATGGAGGCGCTGGTGGAGCAGGTGGAGCAATTTGCCCGGCTCACCGGCTGCGACGCAAAGACGCTGGTGGTGGCCCCGCCGCCTCTGGGCGAGGAGAGCGTCACCTACCGGGACTTCGACCGGCAGTCCCTGGCGGTGTCCCGATCCCTGGCGGAGCTGTACCGGGAGCTGGCGGCGCGGCACGGCGCGGCCTTCGCCGACGCGGGGACGTGGGATATCCCCCTGGACTTCGACGGCACCCACTTTACCCCGGAGGGCCACCGGCGGTTCGCCCTGCGGATGGAGGCGGAGCTGCGGGCGCTGCTGGGGCTGTGACGGTATTTCTTTTGGGGCAGCCATTTTGCGAGAGACATCTGTAATTTGCTGAGCAAATGGGCACTTTGTTCTTCTTTTTTCCAGCGTAAGTGTAGGGGCGGCCCCTACAGGTATGTGGTAACACTTCCGCAAAAAACCGACGGATTCCTCCCGGTTTTAGTCATAGTGATGAAAGTTTTTTCGCCTCTTGCTAGAAAAAAATCATCGTAGTATAATGGCGCGTGAAAAAAGAAGATCAAAGGAGATATGCTCTGTGGAAGAAACCAATCGTACACAAGAGAACAAAATGGGCGTGGAGCCTATTAACAAGCTGCTGCTGACCATGGGCGTGCCGCTGATGCTGTCCATGCTGGTGCAGGCATGCTACAACATCGTGGACAGTGTCTACGTGGCCCAGCTCAGCGAGGACGCGCTGACCGCGGTCTCCATGGCCTTTCCCATCCAGAACGTGATGATCGCCGTGTGCAGCGGCACCGGCGTGGGCATGAACGCCCTGCTCTCCCGCTCCCTGGGCGAGAAGGATTTTCGCAGCGCCAACCGCGCCGCCAACAACGGCGTGTTCCTGGCCATTTGCAGCTATGCGGCCTTTGTGCTGGTGGGGCTGCTGGTGGCCCGCCCCTTTTACATGAGCCAGATCAGCTATAACATGGACATCGTCAACGCCGGCGTGTCCTATATGACCATCGTCTGCTGTTGCAGCTTCGGTCTGTTCACCCAGATGACCTTTGAGCGGATGATGCAGGGCACCGGCCTGACCTTCTACACCATGATCACCCAGATGTCCGGTGCCATCGTCAACATCATTCTCGACCCCATGTTCATCTTCGGCATTGGCCCCTTCCCCCGGCTGGAAGTGGCGGGCGCGGCGGTGGCCACCTGCATCGGCCAGGTGGTGGCCGGTATCATGGCCCTGACTATGAACCAACTGCTGAACAAAGATGTTCACGTCAGTCTGCGGGAGGTGTTCCACCCCTCCGGGAACGTCATCAAGCGCATCTACTACGTGGGCGTGCCCTCCACCATCATGGCCTCCATCGGCAGCGTCATGTACTACGGCATGAACCTGATTTTGACCGGCTACGGCTCCACCGCCAGCGCGGTGTTCGGCGTGTACTACAAGCTGCAATCCTTCTTCTTCATGCCGGTGTTCGGCATGAACAACGCCCTGGTGCCTCTCATGGCCTACAACTACGGCGCGCAGAAGCGCAGCCGGATGATGCAGGCGCTGAAAAGCGGCATGATTTTCGCCTTCGTCATCATGCTCATCGGCATGGCCGCCTTCGAGGCCATCCCCCAGGTGCTGCTGGGGCTGTTTAACGCCAGCGAGAATATGCTGGCGATCGGCGTTCCCGCCCTGCGTAGCATCGCCGTACACTTCCCCATCGCGGCGATCTGCATCGTGCTTGGCACCGTGTTCCAGGCGCTGGGCAAGGCGACTTACAGCGCCATCATCTCCCTGGGCCGTCAGCTGGTGGTGCTGCTGCCGGTGGCTTTCGTACTGTCCAAAATCGGCGGTCTGTCCCTGATTTGGTGGAGCTTCCCCATCGCGGAGCTGGTCAGCCTGATTCTGACGCTGTACTTCTTCCGGCGCATTTATCAGAACATCATCGTCCACGTGGAGGACCGGGTGTGACCGGCGTAACTTCCTTATGATTCCAACCCTTCCCTTACTATGAGGGAAGGGTTTGGCGCTTTTCGGGGAATTGCTGCGAAAACCGTTACAAACTGTCCACCAAAATCGAAGTGGCGCATAGTATACTGTAGTCAATTAGCAATTAGCAATGTGCAATTAACAATTATGTGAAAACCAGGCGTTGGCGTTTCCTGCGAAAGACATTGTTTTCCGACAGCGTTCCCGCAAGGCAACTACGGCTCCTGCCATTGCACATTGCTCATTGCACATTGCACATTGACGAAGCGAGGTATCATCCGTGCAGCAGACCAAACTCCACAACCGAATCAAATTGGCGCTCCGAGCGGCGTTGGTGCTGGCGCTGGCGGCGGTGTTCGCCGTCTTTTCCTCCGACGCGGTGAACGGACGCTGGGCCTACTATCTGCCCACCACCATCACCGTCAACGGGGAGGAAGTGGTAGTCAACGAGGCGCTGGAGCAGAACGAATACACCGAGGATGACTTCGCCCTGGATGAGGACGGGCGCATGGTGTGCCTGACCAGCGGCTACCGGACGGGCATCGATGTGTCTGTTCACCAGGGAGACATCGACTGGGAGGCCGTGGCCGCCGACGGCGTCAGCTTCGCCATGCTCCGGGTGGGCTTCCGGGGCTACGGTGCGGAGGGGACGCTGAATCTGGACGAATCCTTTTTGCAAAACGCCCAGGCCGCGGTGGAAGCCGGGCTGGACATCGGCGTTTACTTCTTCTCCCAGGCCACCAGCGCAGAGGAGGCCGAGGAAGAGGCGGCCTTCGTGCTGGAGCAGCTGGAGGGGCTAAATATTACCTTCCCCGTGGCCTACGACTGGGAGCTGATCGACGCCGAGGACTCCGGCGAGGCCGGGGCGCGCACTGACGACGTGGACGATGAGACTGCCGCCGCCTGCGCCGAGGCGTTCTGTGCCAAAATCACCCAGGCAGGGTATCAGGCGGCACTCTACGTCAACAACCAGACCGGCTATTTCTCTTACGACGACGCGCTGCTCCAGAGTTACTTTCTCTGGTACGCCGGATACGACCAGAGCTACCCCGACTACTATTATGCCGTGGACCTGTGGCAATATACCGAGAGCGGTACGGTAGACGGCATCGTCGGCAGCGTGGACCTGAACATCTACCCCATCGACACTGACCCCGCCGACAGTTCCGCCACCGGTGATTCCAGCGGCAGCTCCGCCGGTTCCCTGGAAACGGAGGGCAGCGCATGAAAACGCAGTTTATCCAGGTGCTGGGCATGGTGCAGGGGGTGGGCTACCGCCCCTTCGCCGCCCGGCTGTGCGAAGAACTGGGGCTGACCGGCTCCGTGGCCAACAACGGCGGCATCGTGGAGCTGACCGTCACCGGGGAACCGTCCGCCCTGGACGCGCTGGCCCGGCGGCTGGCGGAGGACGCGCCCCCCAACGCCCGTGTAGACCGGGTGACGCGGGAGGACAAACCGCTGACCATCTTTGACCGCTTCGCCATCGCCCCCAGCCGCACCAGCAGCGACCTTGCGCCACTGTTGCCGCCGGACCTCCCCACCTGCCCCCGGTGCGCGGCGGAGCTGCGGGACCCGGCCAACCGGCGGTATCGCTACCCCTTCATCAGCTGCGTCTCCTGTGGACCCCGGTACAGCATTTTAGAGCGCCTGCCCTATGACCGGCCCAACGTGACCATGGGGGACTTCCCCTTCTGCCCCGACTGCCAGCGGGAGTACACCGCATTGGAGGACGTCCGCCGCCACGCCCAGACCATCGCCTGCCATAGCTGCGGCCCGGTGCTGCTGCTGGACACGGCTCAAGGACGGCAGCAGCGGGAGGACGCCCTGCAAACGGGCATTTCTCTGTTACAAAACGGGGGCATCGTGGCGGTGAAGGACATCGGCGGCTATCATTTGGCCTGCTCTCCGCAAAACGAGGCCGCCTGTCGGCGGCTTCGCCAGCTCAAGGGGCGGGAAAAGAAGCCCTTTGCGGTGCTGTTTACGGACATCGAACAAATTCAGGGCTATTGCGCCCTCTCCCCTGCCGAAACCGACCTTTTACAGTCCAATCCCCGGCCCATCGTGCTGCTGCGCAAGCAGCCGGAGAAGGACTTTGCCCCCGCCTGCTGCGGCGAGAGCCGGGAGATCGGGGCCATGCTGCCCTGCAACCCTTTGCAAATCCTGCTCACCGAAGCCTGCGGCCCGCTGGTGATGACCAGCGCCAATCGCTCCGGGGAACCGATGGTCATTGACGATGACCAAATGCTGTCCTGGCTGGGCCAGGGACTGGACGGGGTGCTTTGGCACCGGCGGCGGATTTTGACGCCGCTGGACGACTCCGTCACCCGCATCGTCTGCGGCGCACCCCAGCTGTTCCGCCGGGCGAGAGGCTATGTGCCGGAGCCAGTGCCGGTGCAGAGCGCCGGGGAGCAGGTGATTTTCGCCGCCGGAGGCGATTTGAAAGCCTGTTTCTGCCTGTTACAGAGGGAGCGGGCGTATTTGAGCCAGCACTTTGGCGACCTGGAGGACGTGGACGCCTGCGACACCCGCCAGCGGGAAATTTCCCGCATGGAACGGCTCACCGGCCTCCGGCCCACGCTGGCGGCGGTGGACCTGCACCCGGCCTACCTCTCCCGCCAGGGGCTGAGGGACTTGCCGGTGGTGGAAGTACAGCATCACCACGCCCACGCCGCCTCGGTGATGGCGGAGTGGCATTTGACCGGCCCGGTGCTGGGCGTGGCCTTCGACGGCACCGGTTACGGTACCGATGGAGCCGTTTGGGGCAGCGAGTTTCTGCTGTGCCAGGGGGCGGAGTACCAACGGGTGGGCCACCTGGACTACGTGACCCTGCTGGGGGGCGACGAGGGGGCCAGGAACGCCGACACCATCCTCTGCGGCTACCTGCGGCAGGCGGGGCTTTCCCGGCCTGACAGTCGGTTCTGCATGGTCGCCGCCGCGTTGGACAAGGGGCTGAACGCCGTCCGCTCCAGCTCCATGGGGCGGCTGTTCGACGCCGCCGCCGCCCTGCTGGACATTTGCAGCTACAACGGCTACGAGGGGGAGTGTGCCATCGCGCTGGAAAACGCCGCAGCGGACGCTGGGACGTGTCCTGCCCTCGCCATGCCGGTGCGGGAGGAAAACGGCCAGCTGCTGGGGGATGCCGCCGGTCTCATCGCCCTGCTTTGGGACGAAAAAAAGGGCGGGGTCTCCCCCGCCGCGCTTGCCCTGGCGTTCCACCGGGCGCTGATTGATTATGTTGTGCAGACCGCCTGCTGGGTCCAGGACCGCTTTGGCGTGGAGCAGGTGGCCCTCTCCGGCGGCACCTTCCAGAACCGATTGCTGCTGGAAGGGGCGCGCCAGGCGCTGGAGGAGCAGGGCTTCGCCGTGTACTGGAATCAGAAGGTCCCCTCCGGGGACGGCGGCCTGTGTTTGGGACAGGCGTGGGTGGCGGCGAGGTTATAGGGTCCCTTTCCCACCGGACCCGGTCAAGAGGGAAACCGGGAACCCCCTCTCTCTGGCCAGCAAAATTAGCAATTAGCAATGCGCAATGTGCAATGACATCGGAAACGGTCATTGCACATTGCTAATTGCACATTCGGTGTGTCTCAAGGTGAAGCGGTGATGTTTTACATCTGCGCGAAAGGGATGCTGCTCCATCCCGTTTACACCTGTCCCAACACCACCGCGCTGACCGGCGGCAGCATCCACCCGCCGGACACCACCGGCGGGGCATCGGCTTTCCACAAATCGCTGTGCTGCCCGTCGCAGAGCAGCTGCCACTCCCCTGCGGGCAGGGTGACGGGTTTCCCTGTCTCATAGGGGTTATAGTAGACCAGGAAAGTGCTCCACGGCCCCTCCCCGCCCAGCCGGAAGCCCACGCAGTTGTCCGGGACCTCCAAATAGTCTCCTTTGGCCCGCTCCGGCTGGAGGCGGCCCATGGGGACCAGCCATTCCCGCAGCCCCAACAGGCCACGATACCACTCCACCAGGTCGGCGAATTGCTCCGTCCGGCCCCAGTCCAGCCGGTTCAGGTCCTCTGGCCCCTGGTAGCTGTTGCCGTCCCCCTGTTTGGTGCGGCCAAATTCCTCGCCGGAGAGGAAAAACCCAATGCCCGGCATGGTCAGGCACATCCCCGACGCCAGCTTGCAGCATTGCAGGCGGTGAGGCTCCATGCAGTCGTAATTCTGCGCCCCCTCCTCGATGGTCAGCCGGTCCCAGAGGGCGTAATTGTCGTGGCAGGAGACGTACTGCAAAATCTGCCCCGGGTTGTTGGCGTAGCCCATCCGCGCCCGGTCACACCAGCCGTGGGCCGCCGCCCGCACCCGCTCCGCCAGCTTGTCGGAAGGGTTGCCGTTGGCGTAGCCCTTCTCGAACACGGTGAAGGGGCTGCCCACCAGGGCGTTGCGGGTGTCGTCGCAGAAGATCCCCAACCGGCTGTTAAACTGCCGCACAGCGGCCTTGCCCGCGGGAATGGCCTCCGGGTGCATCCGGGTGGGCAGCGCCGACCAGGGCTCCCCGTAGGTCAGCAGCCGCTCCCCGCCGGGGAGCCGGTCCAGGGTGGCGCGGATCAGGTTCATAGTCTCTACGTCGTGGACCGCCATCAGGTCGAACCGAAACCCGTCTACATGGTACTCCTGCGCCCAGTAGCACAGAGACGCGAGCATATACTCCCGGAAGGGGGGCCTGTCGCTGGCGGTCTCGTTGCCGCAGCCGGAGGCGTTGGCGGGGCTGCCGTCGGGCATGGTGCGGTAATATTCGCCGGGGGCGGTACGGGCCAGCCAGGAGTCGCTCCGATAGGTGTGGTTGTACACCACGTCCATCACCACGCCCAGACCCGCCCGGTGAATGGCCTGAATCATCTCTTTGCACTCCCGGATGCGCACCTCTCCATGGCAGGGGTCGCTGGAGTAGCTGCCCTCCGGGACGTTGTAGTTTTCCGGGTCATAGCCCCAGTTGTACCCGCGTTCCGGGTGGCGTTCGTCCACCGAGCCGTAGTCAAAGATGGGCATGAGTTGGATGTGGGTCACACCCAGTTTTTTGAGGTAGTTCAGGCAGGTGGGGACCTCTCCCGCCCCGTCCAGGGTGGTGTCGCCCTCGGTGAAGGCCAGGTATTTGCCCCGGTTGGCGGGGGTGACGCCGCTGCGGGGGTCGCTGGAAAAGTCCCGCACATGGGTCTCCCAAATGACCGGGGCCTTGCCTGCCAGGTCCGGCCCCCGGTCCCCGGCCCAGCCGGAGGGGTCTGTCTCGGCCAGGTCCACCACCATACTCCGCTGACCGTTGACGCCGCAGGCCAGCGCCCAAGGGTCCGCCGACCAGATGACGTTTCCGTCGGAATCGGTCAAAATGTACTGATAATACTCGTTTTTCAGGTTGCCGGGGGCCGTGTAGGTGAACACGCCCTCCACCGGGCCTTTCATGGAGACCTCGCCCAGGAACCGGGCGCCCGGTTCCTCGTCGCTGCCGGTGCAGAAGCGCTGCAATTTGACTTCCGCGGCCTGTGGCGCCCAGAGCCGGAACACCGTCCGCTCAGGCGTATAATCCGCCCCGAAGGGCATAGGGTGACGCATAGGGTTCGCCCCTTTCGTTGTTTACATTTTGAAAACATCAAGCAATTTCATTTTAACTGATTTGTGGCCTGACTGCAAGGGAAACCCGCGTTTTCTGTGGAGAAATGTGGGGCGGATTTCCGCCTGTTTCGATGAAATTGCATAAAATCCTGCATAAGCGCCGCACCGCCTCCGGCTGCGATACGCTTTACAAATCCTTTGCTGTCGCTTTACAGTTGGGGGAAAACGGTTGGTTTCTCAGAAATTGTTTTCCGTTTATTCATGTAAAAACATTGCTATTTCTCCCGGAATGCGTTACTATAGGTACAGGCTTTCGGGGCGCCGTGCCTTTCGGCCATAGCCCCATTCTCCGCGCAGGCCCGACCAAGTCGGCGGCGGAGACAGAAAGTCGGAGGTGATTTGAATGACGAATGAAAAACAGAAAAAGCGTGTCTGGCTGCCGGTACTCATCGCGGTGCTGGCCGTGCTGCTCATCGTGTTGGCGGTGTATCTGGCTGGTGCGTTTTATTTCAGCTCCCACTTTTTCCCCAATACCACGGTGAACGAGGTGGATTATAGCCGCAAGACCGTTGCGGACCTGAAGGCGGACAACGTAGCCACCGGCGCGGCCTATGAGCTGACGGTGTACGACACCGAGGACAACGCCTTCACCCTCCAAGGGGCGGATTTTTCCTACGCCTACGTGGACGCGGGGGCGGAAGAGGCCCTGATGGAAGAGCAGAACAACTTCGCCTGGCCGCTGGAGCTGAGGAAGGAACACGCCTACACGCTGGAGGCCGCTTTCTCTTATGACGAGAAGCAGTTGGAGGAGTGCATCCTGGCGTTGGATTTTTTGAACTACAACAGCTTCACGCTCTCGGAGGACGCGGAACTGGTGCGAACCTCGGACGGGACCTATGAGATCACAGAGGAAGTCTACGGCAACGAGCCGGTGACGGAGACCGTGGTCAGCACCATTACCCAGGCGGTGGCTACCGGGCTGTCGGAGTGTACCTTAAACCGGGACTGCTACGTAAACCCGGAGGTGTACGCCGACGACGCCACCCTGAACGCGGCGCTGGACCAGATTCAATCCTATTGCAGCGCCACCATCCAGTATGACATCGGGGATGCGGACGAATCCCTGGACGCGGCGGAGATCTGCGATATGCTCATCGTGGGGGAGGATTACTCCGTCACGGTGGACACCGACGCGGTGGCCGCCTATGTCCAGACGCTGGCCACGGCCTACAACACCTTTGGGGATGAGCGCAGCTTCACCACCACTTTGGGGGACACCATCACCATCGGCGGCGGCGACTACGGCTGGGTCGTTGACAAGGCTGGGGAAGCGGAGCAGATTTTGGCCGACCTGGAGAACGGCGAGCCTGTAACCCGGGAGCCGGTCTACGAGCAGACCGGCGTACTGCGGACAGCCGACTCTCAGGACATCGGCACCACTTACATCGAGCTGGACTACACCAACCAGCACCTCTACTACTACCAGGAGGGGACGCTGGTGCTGGACTGCGACATCGTCTCCGGCAACCTCAACAAGGGCAACGGTTCCCCCGACGGCATCTTCGACATCTCCTATAAGAAAAGCCCCGCCACTCTGGTGGGGGAGGATTACGAGTCGGATGTGACCTATTTCATGGTCTTTGCCTACAACGTGGGCATCCACGACGCCAGCTGGCGCAGCTCCTTCGGCGGGAGTATCTACCTGACCAACGGCTCCCACGGCTGCATCAACATCAACGCTACTTCTGCGGCCAAGCTGTATTCCATGCTGGAGGACAAGACGCCGGTGGTGGCCTATTACCGCACCAACGTGACGCTGACTTCCTACGCCAACAAGATGGCCAACGCCTACTCCTACGTGGCTGCCAGCACAGACGACTGAGTGAACGCCAAAAAGCCGCCGCCAACAGAATTAAGTGCAGCAAAAAGGCATAGAAGCCCTCCGCAGGAGTTTTGTTGCGTAAGCAACAAAATAAAATGAAATCCGTGCTTTTAGCCGGGCATGTACCGGCAAAAGCACACAGGGAGGCCCCAAACGTGCGAGCGCAGCGAGTGCGCTGCCGGGGCCGCATTTTCGACCAAAATCCGTGATTTTGGTCGAGAGCCTGTCGGAGACAGGCTCCGCGCCCGGACAGGTCCGCCTGCCTCCGGGCGCTTTGTCATTGGGACAGGGCAGGAAGAAACCGACATTTCCCCCAAAAGACCACCTTGCCAAATAGAGAAAGGTGCTTTATAATAATAGGGAGATTATAAAACCTTTTTCTTTTTGAAAACGAACACGAAAGCGACAATAAAACAGAACAAAAATAAAAATTTTTGTGAATATAAGACAAAAGGCTTGCCAGACGGCGAAAAAAAAGGTATACTATCTTTGTCCCGCCGTCAGAGAGGGCGGCTGACCCCGCGGCAGGCCGGAAATGAGGATGATTTATGCCAAAAGCGGTCATTTTCGACATCGACGACACCCTCTACAACTACAAGGCTGCCAACGCCCAGGCCATGGACGTTCTCTGTCGGTATGCCAGGCAGGAGCTGGGGCTGGACGAGGCCCCGTTCCGGGCAGACTATGACCGGGTGATGGCTCTCCAGCTCCGGGAACAGGGCCAGACGGCGGGGTGCCACAGCCGCGCCATCCGTATCCAACGGGTGCTGGAGGAGCGGGGGCTGCTTTTGCGCCACGCGGCGGTGATGGGCGACCTCTACTGGAACGCCCTGCTGGACGCCATGGTTCCCAGCCCCGGCGTGACGGAGCTGGTGCAAGCCCTGAAAGCGCGCGGCGTTCGCCTCGGCGTGGGGTCAGACATGACGGCGGACTGGCAGCTGAAAAAGCTGGAACGGCTGGGCCTGCTGGACGCGCTGGATTTTGTCGTCACCAGCGAGGAGGCCGGGGTGGAAAAGCCCCACCGGGATCTGTTTCTGCTCTGCGCGAAAAAGGCGGGCTGCCCGCCGGGGGAGTGTCTTTTCATCGGGGACAACCTGAAAAAGGACATTTTCGGCGCGCAAAACGTCGGCATGGAAGCCCTCTGGCTCCAGCCGGACCCCCAAAAGGCGGGGGAATATCCAAGTGTGAAATCAATTCAGGGGTTCCGAGGATTGATCGATCATATTTTATTTTAAAAGGAGAAAAATCATGAAAGAATTCGATTACGTCGTCAAAGATGAACTGGGCATCCACGCTCGTCCCGCCGGCCTGCTGGCCAAGGAAGCCAAGAAGTACTCCTCCACCTGCACCATCACCAAGAACGGCGTCACCAAGAAGCTGACCCAGCTGATGATGATCATGTCCCTGGGCGTGAAGAAGGGCGAGACCGTCACCATCAAGGCCGACGGCGCGGATGAGGATGCCGCCATCGAGGGCCTGAAGGCGTTCTTCGAGGCCAATCTGTAAGTTAAGATTCGTTTCCGTTCCGTTTTTAACGGCAAGCGCCCGGACGCAGCAGCGTCCGGGCGTTGTTGTTTGTTTTTGTTGTCGCTTATTCCATTTAGGAGTAGCAACGTTGGATTTACTGACCGCCCCTCTTGCCTCCGCCTTTAGGCGGTGGTGCAGGGAGCGCAGCGGAAGTGCCGCTTGACGGCGGAGGGGTTTTACCGCTTATCCCGCGTGGCGCACGGAATCCTCTTCCTCGCTGCGGAGCGCGGCCTCATGCTCGGCCTGGATGTCGTCGAACATGGAGAGCATGGGCTTGACATCCCGGTGGTAAATCTTGCGGTCCACATAGTTCTTGGTACACTTGGCGACCAGCGGAGACAGCACCAGCACGCCGATCAGGTTGGGGATCATCATCAGACCGTTGAAGGTGTCGGAGATGTCCCAGGCCAGCTGCGCGCTGACCACGGAACCGGCCAGAACGATGACGCAGAAGATGATGCGGTAGGGCCACACGGCCTTGTCGCCGAAGAGATAACGGCAGGCGGTGGTACCGTAGTGGCTCCAGCCCAGAACGGTGGAGTAGGCGAACAGCAGGATGGCGATGGCCACGAACGCCGCGCCCAGGTCGCCAAAGACCAGGCGGAAGGATTCGCTCATCAGGGCGCTGGACTCGATGGCGGAACCGGCTTCGGTGAGAGCGCCGGTCTCCAGGTCCACCAGACCGGAGGTCA
Organism: Clostridiales bacterium; assembly: GCA_020859945.1. Taxonomy (GTDB): domain Bacteria; phylum Bacillota; class Clostridia; order Oscillospirales; family Oscillospiraceae; genus Onthomonas. The sequence goes on from JAJBVG010000094.1 coordinate 51,901, forward strand.
GGATGCCCAGAGCGGTCAGGGTGCAGACCACGATAGTGTCGGCAAAGACCTCAAAGATGCCCCACATGCCCTGACGGACCGGTTCCTTGACGTTGGAGCTGGAGTGGATCATAACGGAGGAGCCGAGGCCCGCTTCGTTGGAGAACACGCCCCGCTTGAAGCCCATCTTCATGGCGGTGGCAATGCCAGCGCCCACTACGCCGCCGCCGGCGGCCTTGAGGCTGAACGCGCCCTTGACGATGGAGACCAGAGTGGCAGGAATGGCGGTGATGTGCAGGCAGACAATGACGACGGTGCCCACCAGGTACAGCACCACCATGAAGGGGACGATCTTCTCGGTGATGGAGGCCACGCGCTTCAAACCGCCCAGGATGACCGCGCCCACGGCGATGCACAGGAAGATGCCGGTGGCCAGCTTGGGGATGCCGAAGGCGGCGTAGACGTTGCTGACCATGGAGTTGACCTGGCTCATGTTGCCGATGCCGAAGGAGGCCAGCAGACAGAACAGGGAGAACAGCACCGCTAGCACCGCGCCGATGGTCTTGCAGTGCTTCTTGGCGCCCAGGCCGTCCCGCAGGTAGTACATAGCGCCGCCGTGCCACTCGCCCTTCTCGTCCTTGCGGCGGAAAAGGATGCCCAGCACGTTCTCGGAGTAGTTGGTCATCATGCCGAAGAAGGCGATGATCCACATCCAGAACACCGCGCCGGGGCCGCCGGTGGCGATGGCTCCCGCCACACCCACGATGTTGCCGGTGCCCACGGTGGCGGCCAGGGCCGTACACAGGGACTGGAACTGGGAGATGGAGCGGTCAGCGGTGTGACCGGTAACATTCTTGTCGCTGAAAATCGCGCCGATGGTGTTCTTCATCCAGTGGCCGATGTGCCGGACCTGGAAAAACTTTGTCATGCAGGTCATCAGCACGCCCACGAACCCCAGCAGGATCAGGGCGGGCCAGCCCCACACCACGTTGTTGACGGCGGCGTTGACGTTAGTGATCGTTTCAATCACAGTAATTCCTCCTTTTCTTCTTTTCGGTGGGACGGTATTCCGCCCCGGTTGCGTTGGCGACAAAAAAACGGGACCCGCCAAAGGCAGGTCCCGGCAAAAAGCAGCGTAAAGCATACGTCCTCTGTCCTTTTGCCTGAGAGATTACAGCCCTGTCGGGCCGCTTGCACCTTCGGCACCCATCGAGCCGTAAGGCCGCATGGGGTTCTCCAGAGTGCGGTCGTGGCTCGGTCGCCTTGTTGCAATAAAAAGACGCCTGATGATTCAGACGCCTTTGTCTGCCGCTTCTGAGCCGTTCATCCCGCACGATGTTCAGTTGTCGCTATGGAAATTGATAGTATTATAGCACAGCCGCCCTGCCGCCGCAAGGGTAGACCTTACAAGGTTTGCGGCGTTTTTGCAGGATGTCTCTGTGAATATTGCAAAATGGGGGCCTTTTTTCGATGCAAAACGCCGCCGCAGCCCACAGGGGGCCGCGGCGGAAAAAAGGGGACGACACAATTTACAATGAGCAATTATGGGTTTCCAGCCGGAATCGTTACACCATCAAGCTGCAAACGAGGTCTGTATACCCCGCAGGGTCCTCCAGCGGCAGTCCGGCGATGAGCAGCGCCTGGGCGTACAGCAGCTCGGCGTACTTCTTGGCCCGGTCGGGGTCGTTGGCAATGGCGTCCTTCAACGCGGCGAACACCGGCGCGTCGGGGTTCAGCTCCAGCACCCGCTCGGCCTTGAAGCCCATCATGTCCTGGCCGCGGGCCTTGAGGCTCTTTTCCATCTCGATGGTGATGGGGCCGTCGGAGGTCATACAGACGGCGTGGGACTTCAAAATCTTGGAGACGCGGGCCTCTTTGATCTTGTCGCCCAGGGTCTCTTTCAGGAAGTCCACGATTTCCTTGGAGGACTCCGCCTTTTCCTCGGCGGCTTTCTTCTCCTCGTCGGTCTCCGGCAGGGCGTCCTCGTCGTTGATGCTCTTGAGCTTCTTGCCGTCGTACTCCTGGAGGCTCTGCATGACGAACTCGTCGATGTCCTCGGTCAGGTAGAGAATTTCATACCCGGCGTCCAGAATGCGCTCAGCCTGGGGCAGCTTGCCCAGCTGGACGGCTTCCTCGCCCACGGCGTAGTAGATGAAGGGCTGTTCCTCCTTCATGCGCTCCTTGTACTCGGCCAGGGTGGTGCCCTTCTCGTTCTCGGAGGAGACGAACAGCAGCAGGTCCTGGAGCATATCTTTGTGGGCGCCGTAGTCGGAGTACGCGCCGAACTTGATTTGAGAGCCGAAAGCTTTCCAGAACTGCTCGTACTTCTCCCGGTCGTCTTTCAGCATCTTCTCCAGCTCGGCCTTGATTTTCTTCTCCAGGTTCCGGGCGATGACCTTGACGCCGCGGGTGTGCTGGAGCATTTCGCGGGAGATGTTCAGGGACACGTCGGGGGTGTCCACCACGCCACGGACGAAGCGGAAGTGTTCCGGCAGCAGGTCGGCGCACTTGTCCATGATGAGCACGCCGGAGGAATAGAGCTGGAGGCCCTTCTCGTAGTCGCGGGTGTAGAAGTCATAGGGGGCCTGGCTGGGGATGAACAGCAGGGCGTTGTAGGAGATGTTGCCCTCAGTGGAGATGCGGATGGTGGCCAGGGGCTTGGAGTAGTCGTTGAACTTGCTCTGATAGAAGTCGTCGTACTCCTCCTGAGTGACCTCATCCTTGGGCCGCTGCCACAGGGGGACCATAGAGTTCAGAGTGTCCAGCTCCTGGTAGTCCTCCCACTCCGGGGTGTAGTCATCGCCTGCGTCCTCGGGCTTGGGCTTCTGGCGGGACTTGGTCATCATCATCTCGATGGGGTAGTGGATATAGTCGGAGTACTTCTTCACCAGCTCCTGGATGCGGTACTGCTCCAGGAAGTCGCTGTACTTCTCCTCCTCGGTGTCCTCCTTGATGTGCATGACCACATCGGTGCCCACGGTGGGTTTGTTGATGGGGGTGATTTCGTAGCCGTCGGCCCCGTTGGACACCCACTGATAGCCGGTGTCGCTGCCATAGGCGCGGGTCAGGACGGTGATCTGGTCAGACACCATAAAGGCGGAGTAGAAGCCCACACCGAACTGACCGATGATGTCCACATCGCCCTCGGGAGTGCCTTCGGCCTCGGAGAGGTCCTTCTTGAATTGCAGGGAACCGGACTGGGCGATGGTGCCCAGGTTCTCCTCCAGCTCGTCCTCGGTCATGCCGATGCCGTTGTCGGAGACGGTGATGGTGCGGGCGGCTTGGTTGACGGTGATGTTGATTTTGAAGTCATCCCGGTTCATGCCCACGTTGTCGTCGGTCAGGGCCTTGTAAGCCAGCTTGTCCATGGCGTCGCTGGAGTTGGAGATGATTTCCCGCAGGAAAATCTCCTTGTGGGTGTAGATGCTGTTGATCATCATGTCCAGCAGCCGTTTGGATTCCGCCTTGAACTCTTTTTTTGCCATAAGTCAGTACCTCTTTTATGTGAATCTTGTTTTGACGGTAGGTTAGCACTCGTTCTTCCTGAGTGCTAACCTATCATAAACCATTCGTATCCGAATTGCAAGAGGCAACGGGCCATATTCACAAAAAATTTTGAATTGGACAGATTTCCCGGAAAGTGTTCCATTTTGGCTGGCACTCTCGTCAGCCTTTTGGTACTTGAGTCGGCGTTCCCTTGATGACCCGGTGGTAATAGGCGTAGGTCATAGGAGTTCCCGGCGTCAGGTGGCCGCAGTCGGTGACCTGGCCGTAAAACAGCCAGTGGGTGCCTAAATCCATCGTCTGCCGGACCTCGCAGAGGGCGTAAGCGCAGCACTGGGGCAGGATGGGCAGGCCGTCCCGCTCCTCCCAGTTCACTTCCGCGAACTTGTCGCAGTCTTTGCCTGAACGAAACCCAAAGGTGCCGATGAGACTTGGGTCCACCTTTTCCCCCAACACGGAAACGGAAAAACGGTCCGCCCTGCGGAGCAGTTGGGCGGTGAGGCTGTCCTTGTTCAGACCCACCACCAATCCCGGCGGCTCCGCTGTCACCTGCATGAGCGAGTTCGCCATGCAGCCGTTGCGGTGGTCAGCGTCCGCCACTCCCACTATATAGACCCCGTAGGAAAGCTGAAACAGCGCGGTCAAATCCATAAATGTGTCCCTCCTGTGTGTCGTTTCTCTCTATTTATGCCCCAAAAACCGGGAGATGAAACGGGGCCGGAAGCAAAAAGAAAAATTGAAAATGAGGAAACAGGAGATAATACGAGATAACGAGAGAAAATGAGAGATAATCCAGTGGTAAATTAAATTTCCTGTTGACAGGGAGACAGGTTTTTGGTAATATAGTACCCGCGCCGGTCAGTGCTTCCCACTCACTGCGGCGCGGAACTTTTCTTTTCATTTGATCGTGATTATAAATTGGAGGTTCGCAATATGTCCACTTATATGGCTAAAAAGGACGAGCTGGGCCGCAAGTGGTACGTCCTGGACGCCGCTGGCAAGCCCCTGGGCAAGACCGCTGTCGCCGCCGCCGACATCCTGCGGGGCAAGACCAAGCCCGAATTCACCCCTCACGTTGACTGCGGTGATTTCGTCATCATCATCAACGCCGAGAAAGCCGTTCTGACCGGCAAGAAGGCCACCCAGAAGTATTACCGCCACCACTCCGGTTGGACCGGCGGCCTGAAAGAAATCCAGTACGGCACTCTGATGGCCAAGCGCCCTGAGTTCGCCATGGAGCTGGCCGTCAAGGGTATGCTGCCCAAGAACAGCCTGGGCGCCGCCGCGCTGAAGCGTCTGCGCGTGGTCCAGGGCCCTGAGCACAATCACCAGGCTCAGAAGCCTATCGTCGTTGACTGATCGGGAGGGAACAAACTATGTATCAGAGCAAGAAGCCTTATCTGTACGGTACTGGCCGCCGGAAGTCCTCCGTGGCCCGCGTCCGCGTCTATGAGGGCGGCACCGGCAGCATCACCATCAACAACCGGGACATCGACGATTACTTTGGTCTGGACACCCTCAAGCTGATCGTCCGTCAGCCCCTGGTTGCCACCAACAACACCGACAAGGTGGACATCGTTGTCAACGTCAGCGGCGGCGGCGTCACCGGTCAGGCCGGCGCCATCCGTCACGGCATTTCCCGCGCCCTGCTGGGCATGGACCCCGAGTACCGTGCCATCCTCAAGAAGGCCGGTTATCTGACCCGCGATCCTCGTATGAAGGAGCGTAAGAAGTACGGTCTCAAGGCCGCCCGTCGTGCGCCTCAGTTCAGCAAGCGCTGATTTTTCCAAAAAACCGAATCAAAACAGCTCAAAACCCCGGAAAATCACGATTTTCCGGGGTTTTCCTATATAAAATGGTTTGATACAGTTTGTCTGATTTTGACCGGATGAGACGTGTTTTGACCCGGTTTTTTTGAGTTAAAGATGGGGCAACCGACCTTTTCTGACCCCGTTTGAGTTAAAAAATGGGGCAACTTTTTCCCGTTTTGGCGGCTCAGAAAAAGAAGTTTTTGAATCGCTCCTCATGCTGTTCATGCCGCAAAACGATGGCACAAATTCTTTGACTGCTTTCTCTGAGTTTGTCCTGATTTGGCCAAATCAAATCCTGTTTAGTAGGGAACCTCTGATTAAATAACTCCCGGCGTCTGGACGGCATATTTCGTGCAACTCTTCGTTGTAAAATCTTGAAATACACAAAGTATTCCTGCGATTTTACGCCTCGATTTGCGCAAAATCTGCTCGCCCAGCCATCCAAGGCCATTTAATCAGAGCTTCCTTAAAAATGCGATAGAGCGCATCTGCCACCCCTGTCATTGGGGGAAATCCTTCGGGAAGGTGGATGCGCTTTTTTCATGTCCATTTTCGCATAGTGACTGGAGGTGAGTGAGTTGAGCGAAAACACGTTGGAGCCTGGCACATCGGGTATCGATAAGAAACCAAAGGTGGAGCAGTCCCACGACTGCAAGGGATGCGCCTATGGACGGGATTTTCCCTGCATCGGTTGGTGTACTGTCGAGGTCATGTCCGTTGTGTCCAACAAGAGAAAAGCCTCAGCAATCGCTGCTGCACAGACTGGAGGAGTGTGAAGATGAGGAAAGAGTGGGATTACACCCAGGACGGCTATTCACTGGACGGCGAGGCCCAGGTCTGGTACGACAAAAACCGGGACGGAAAGTTCCCGGACTGCCGGTTCTGCCGGTATCACATCCATGGGAGCCGGGGCGTTCGGTGCCGCTACAAGCGCTGCCCCTACCGCAAGCACAACCAGGACCACCACCCGGAGGGCGTAGACCTGATGCCCGCCAGCATTGAACTGGCCGGGATGGAGGTCTCGCTGGTCAACGCCATGAGCCGGGAGACCACCCTCCGGCAATACCTGGACACGGTGCGCTACCAGTACGACCATATTCTGCTGGACTGTATGCCCAGCCTGGGGATGCTGACCATCAACGCCCTGGCCGCTGCGGACAACGTGCTGATTCCCGTTCAGGCCCAATACCTTCCGGCAAAGGGTCTGGAACAGCTTTTGCAGACCATCAACAAGGTGCGCCGCCAGATCAATCCCCGGCTGAAAATCGACGGTATCCTGCTGACGATGGTGGACAGCCGGACGAATTTCAGCAAAGAAATTTCCGGCCTCATCCGCGAAAACTACGAGAGCAAGCTCAAGGTCTTTCAGACGGAGATTCCCCGGTCCGTCCGGGCGGCGGAAATCAGCGCGGAGGGAAAAAGTATTTTCAAACACGACCCCAACGGCAAGGTGGCGGACGCCTACCGGGGACTGATGAAGGAGGTGCTGGAAAATGCCGAGAAAAGGCGGAAACATCAGCTTGAGCAGCTACGATGACATCTTCTCCACGGAGGAGAGCCGGGAGGCCGCCGCCAGAGAGCAGATTCAGCAAATCCCTATCTCAGCCCTGCACCCTTTTGAGGGCCACCCCTTCCGGGTGGTGGACGACGAGGCCATGACCCGAACGGTGGAGAGCATTTCCCAGTTCGGGGTCATTTCCCCGCTGCTGGCCCGGCCCGACCCGGATGGCGGCTATGAAATCATCTCCGGCCACCGGCGCTGCCACGCGGCGGAGCTGGTGGGGCTGGAAACACTGCCGGTCATCGTCCGGGAGATGGACGATGATGAAGCGATCATCGCAATGGTTGACAGTAATCTCCAGCGGGAGGCCATCCTCCCCAGCGAACGGGCGTGGGCCTACAAGATGAAGCTGGATGCCATCAGGCATCAAGGAACAAGGTCGGATTTAACTTCCCGACCACTGGTCGAGAAGTTAGGAGCAGCCGATATGCTGGGAAAAGACACCGGTGAAAGCGGGCGTCAGGTACAGCGGTATGTACGCCTAACAAACCTTGTTCCTGACTTAATGGACATGGTGGATGAGGGAAAAATCGCATTTCGACCGGCGGTAGAGCTGTCCTACCTGACGCGAGCGGAACAGTTACAGCTTCTGGAGGCGATGGACTACGCCCAGGCCACCCCTTCTCTCTCCCAGGCCCAACGGCTGAAAAAGCAGAGCCAGGAGGGATTGGCGACGCTGGATTCTATGTGCGAAATCATGAACGAAGTCAAGAAGGAACCGGCCGACCGGGTGATTTTTCAGGCGGATTCCCTGCGGAAGTATTTCCCGAAAAGCTACACAAACCGTCAGATGGAGGAGACCATCATCAAGCTGCTGGAACAGTGGCAAAAGCGGCGCAAGCGTGAGCAGACCCGATAAGGGCGGCTCACGCTTTTCTCGTAAATCGACATGAAGGAGGTGGAAACGTATGATTTTTGAAGTAAAAGGCGACCTGAACCTGCTGATTTCGCAGGTGAACGCCCACCCGGAGCGCAGCGAGCAGGTGGTTCTGGTGCTTGACCCCGGCGCAGGACCGCAGGTGCTGACCCGCGAGGAAGCCTGTTCCCTGCTGCCCAACCCCTGCGAGCCGTTCGGGTGTATCGAGGATTTTGCGGTGGAGGGGCTGGCGCTGTATTACCGGCCCGACCAGGTGGTGCGGCTGAAAGGACGGACATATCTTGTCGGCCAGGCAGCAGTCTGCCGGGAGGACGAGGACGGCAACCGCTGGTCCCTGACCGGCAGAGACATCTGCCAGGTCATGGGCTACGCCAGAGAACACGGTACGCTGCTCTGCGTGGACAGGCAAAAAATCCCCGTCTTGCCGCTGGAGTAATTGGCCATGCAAACAGAATACAGGAAACCATCTGCGGCCATTGAGGTGCCAAAAGGCAACTGAATGGCCGCTTTTGTGTTTTCTATGAGCAAAAGGAGGGCTTTAACAATGAAACTGAACGTGTATTTTCCCGGCGAAGTGACCATCAACGTCAACTGCAAGGCCGGGGACGGCGGCGCGGCGGAGCTGCGCATCTTTGAAAAAATGCTGGAGGAACTGACCGAGTTGCTGGACGAGCTGCCCGACGAGGAGCAGGGCAAACCGGCGACCTCTGTCCTGGAGGATGACCTGGAGGACGCGCCGGAAGATTTCCTGTTCCTGAACGGCACTACCTTCACCCCTTACGACCTGGTGATGGTCATTGACCCGACGTGTGGGGCGACAGCCATGACCGCCGCGGACAGCCGGGAGGTGCTGGACGTATTCGAGGGGGACGAGGTGATTGTCAGGTTCCCGTACCTGGACCAGATGCTGGCCTGCAAGCCGGACGCGATTCACACCGCAGCGGGCAGGCAGTACCTGACCGGAACGGCGGTGGTGTTCGACGCGCTGGGCAGCGCGGCGGTGGCTCTGTTTCTTCCGCACTGGGGAGGAGATGATGAGTATTGCAGGAAGAAGTAGAAAACAGATCAGTCAATCTGGCGATCAGCACCACCAAGCTGACCGCCAGAACCATTATGAAGGGACTGCGTATGTTCCTGAACCGCTGCGCCAAAAGCAAGGCGAAAAAGGCGGCGGCAAAAGACGAAGTCCCCCGCGGAAAGCAGACGGTGCAGGAAGGTTCTATAATAAATGTTGGGGTCAGGTAAAGCATCTGGCCCCAAATTCATAAAAAAGGTTGAGCATAGAGAAAAAATCCGTTACTATTA
>JAJBVG010000012.1 GCA_020859945.1 Clostridiales bacterium
AAAAAAGGTGCTGCCGCTCTTCTGTTGCTTTTCTTCGGACATGAACGTTCCTCCTTGTGCAGAACGATGATGTGCTTTTGGGATTATCCCGTTAATCAGCTTTGTGCAAGAAACCCCTCCGCCACCGCCGAAAGGCGGCGGCCCTCCTCCCTCGTCGCCGCAGACTTCATAGCGTTCGCCCCGCCGCAAGCGGCAGGTCTCACTTATTCCGTTGCGGCTCCTCTCCCAACCGAATCCGCTGTCGCTGGGCTTCGGTTGGGTCCCCATTAGGGAGGCAAGAGGGGTGGTCGGTTGTCGAATGGTGGTTTTCTGTAGAAACGGGCTACTCTCTTTGATGGGAAAATCGGTTCTGCTTCGTTATCCAAACATGGTGGGCAGGGCGTACCCCTCCACCTCGCTCTTGATTTTATCCAGGTCCAGGGTGAAAAAGACGCCGTTTTCATAGAGGACCTTGCCCCGCGCCATGGTCAGGCACACGTCGCCGCCCCGGGCGGCATAGACCAGGTTCTCCACCACGTCATGGCAGGGGGTCAGGCTGGGCCGGGTGAAGTCCACCAGAATCAGGTCCGCGTCGTACCCCGGCTGGACGCTGCCGGTGTGCCGCCCCAGGGCCTTGGCCCCGTTGACGGTGGCCATCTCCAGCGCCTGGAGGGGGGTGATCGCCTGAGCGTCCCGGTTGACGCCGCAGGCCAGGATGGAGGCTAGCTTGATTTCCTCAAACATGTCCTGGTTGTTGTTGCTGGAGGGGCCGTCGGTGCCCAGGGCCACGTTGACCCCCCGGCGCAGCAGTTCCGGCACCCGGGCCACGCCGCTGCCCAGTTTCAGGTTGGAGACGGGGTTGTGGACGGCGGTGATGTGCTTTTTCGCCATCAGGTCCATGTCCTCGTCGGACACCCAGACGCAGTGGGCGGCCACACTGCGGCCACAGTCCCACACACCATATTGGTCCAGAATCTGGAGGGGCGTTTTGCCGTGGCGGGCCAGACATTCCTCGTGCTCCGATTTCGTCTCGGAGATGTGGACGTGCATCCCCAGGCCGTTGTCCGCGGCGTACCGGCCCAGATACGTCCACAGGTCGGGGGCCAGGAAGGAGGTGTACTCCCCGTGAATGGAGACGTCCACTTTGATTTGCCCATTGTTATAGCCGTTGTACCGCTCCGCCGTGGCCCGCAGCTCGCCGCAGGGCGGGTAGGCCGCCGGGGCGTCCAGGCTCTGGAAGCAGGTGATGCCCCGGGAGATGTTGGCGTTCAGCCCGGCGGCCAGCACTTCCTCGATCATGTCGTCGCAGAAGTAATACATATCCTCGATGCAGGTGACGCCTGCGGCGATCAGCTCCGCCATACCCAAAGCGGTGCCCGCGTGGATGGTGCGGGAATCCAGTCGGGCCTCGGCGGGGAAGATGTAGTTATTGAGCCAGGTTTGCAGGTCGTGGCCCCCGCCGTAGCCCCGGAGCAGCGTCATGGGGACGTGGGTGTGGGCGTTGACCAGGCCGGGCATCAGCACCTTGCCCGCGCCGTCGATGACCCGGTCAAAGGTCCCCTCCGGCTGCTCGGCGGAGACGGCGGCGATTTTGTCCCCCTGGGTGGTCACATAGGCGTTTTTCAGCACTTCCCGGCTGTCGTTCATGGTCACTACAGTGACGTTTTTGAATAATGTGTTCATAGTTTGCCTCGTTTTTGCGGTTTTTCCAAATCTTTTTGCAGGGCGTTCTTTTGAATCAGACTGGATTGTTCCCACGATTTCTGTAGGGGCGGCCCGCGGCCGCCCGCAGGTTTCATACTTCTTATCCGGGCGGCGAAGCGCCGCCCCTACACATACCGTCGTACAAAACGGAACGTTATACGGACATTTTTCGCAGAAATATCGTTTTTACATCTTCTCCAGACAACCCCGCACCAGCCCGGAGAACTTTTCCTTCCCCTCCTGGGCGGCGGTGAGCACTTCCTCTTCGGTCAGGGGCTGATCCAAAATCCCAGCGGCCATGTTGGTCAGCAGCGTGACCCCCAGCACCTGCATTCCGCAGTGGCGGGCCACGATGACCTCCGGCACGGTAGACATACCCACCGCGTCCGCGCCCAAAATCCGGGCGGCGCGAATTTCCGCCGGGGTCTCGTACTGGGGGCCGGGCAGATAGAGGTAAACCCCCTCCCGCATGGGGATCCCCTGCTCCTGGGCCACTTCATGGGCCAGCTTCCGCAGGGCGGGGGTGTAGTTATAGCTGCTGTCCGGGAACCGGGGGCCGAACTCCGGCAAATTGGGGCCGCAGAGGGGGGAGTCCAGCGTCAGCTTAATGTGGTCGCCGATGAGCATCAAGTCCCCGGCCTGCCAGCTCTCGTTGACGCAGCCAGCGGCGTTGGTAACGATCAGCGTCTCCGCCCCCAGCAGCCGCAGCACCCGGATGGGGAAGGTGACGTCCTCAAAGCTGTAGCCCTCGTAGTGGTGAAACCGGCCCTGCATCACCGCCACGTTCTGGCCGTCCAGCTTACCAAAGACCAGCCGCCCAGCGTGGCCCGGCGCGGTGGAGCGGCGGAAGTAGGGGATGGCGTAAAAGGGGACGGCGATGGGGTCCTCCACCTTTTCGGCCAGGTAGCCCAGGCCGGAGCCGAGCACCATCGCCACCTTGGGGACAAAGCCCTTCAACTGGCCCCGCAGGTAGTCCGCGCTGGTCTGATAATCCGCAAATGTAAAGCTCATAAACACCGTTCTCCTTCTAAAACTGCCGGACAAGTCCGGCACAGCACACCGCAGCAGAAATTGCACGGCGCTGCTCAAATAAAATGATATGGATATTCTACAACGGCGAGGGCAAAAAAGCAACGTGCAACCGGGCGTTTTTTCTCCCCCTCCAAAAATTCGCCCGCCGATTTGGGCAATATGGCGCCTTGCCAAATCGTCCGCCGTCCTGTATAATGGAGTTCCCGTCCCTCCTCACAAGAGATACACAGAAAGGGAACCGCTATGCAGAGCGAAGCCGCCTCCACAATCCAATCCTCCGCCCCCGGCAGTCCGCTGGCCCTGCTGCTGGCGGCTTTCGACGGCGTCCCCCACCCCGGCAGCCGGGAACTGCGCCTGACCGAGGCGGAGCGCCGGGAACTGACCGAGGCGTTTCCCCTGGCCCGGTTCGACGCGCTGGACAGCGATGCGGAACCGTGTCAGTGGTATCGAATCACGTTGGCGGCGCCCGACAATACATAGCTTTTCGCTGTTAGCTCTTAGTTTTTAGTTCGGATAGTGCTTGCTGTTTGGTCTGCGGTTTTACCCAGCATAGCACAGGTTTTCCGCGAAGAACTGCCGTTTCGTAAGCACCCACCCCTCTTGCCTCCGCCGTCAAGCGGCACTTCCGCTACGCTCCCTGCCCTGAAAGGGGAGGTGGCATGGCGTAAGCCGTGACGGAGGGGTTTCCCGCCGGAAATGCTGACAAGGCAGACTCAGTGGGACAACTGCAAAACTTGCAGTTTCTAGCTAACAGCTAATAGCTAATGACTAACAGCTCAAAATTCGATTCCGACTCTTGCCCGGACGCCCTTCTCGTAAGGGTGTCTGATTTTTTTCATCTCCGTCACGTAGTCCGCCCGGTCCAACAGCGCCGGATGGGGGTCCCGCCCGGTCAGCACCACCTCAGTCTCCGCCGGGACCGCGTCCAGCAGTGCCAGCACCCGCTCCAGAGGGAGCAGGCCGGTGTTGACGGCGGCACAGACCTCGTCCAAAATCACCATCCGAACCTCTCCCGCCGCCGCCAGCGCCTGGCACCGGTCACAGAGGGCCGTGAACCGCTCAGAAGCCTCCCGGCGGTCCGTCTCGTCCATCTGAAAGGAGAATTTGACCCGCTCCGGCAGGGGCAGCAGCACCACCCCCGGCACCTGGGCCAGGGCGCGGCGCTCCCCGGTGTCCTCACTCTTCAAAAACTGGGCGACCACCACCCCCAGGCCCCGGCCCGCTCCCCGGAGGGCCAGCCCCATGGCGGCGGTGGTCTTGCCCTTGCCGTCGCCGCAGTAGATGTGAACCATATGCGTTCCTCCCGCTGTTGTGTGATTGTTTGACGTTTCTTTTGGCTTGCAGCGCCAGGCTAACAGCTAACAGCTAATAGCTCTCATATCTTATCCCTGTTGGCTGGTTTTTTCAACCGCTGACGGGGTTGTTTTTGCTTTCCAACTGTGCTATACTGATACAAACAGAACGACGCCGTTCTCTCAGGAAAACCGTTTTTTATCTTTTGTCGGCCTCAAAACGCAGATTTGCCAAAGCGCTCCGCGCTGACAGCAGGATTTTTTCTCATTTCTGCGGTTGCAAATAAACTCTGTTTTTGGTATACTGTGTTTAAGTATCGAGTAATGCCCGCTGTGGTTTCCAAAAGGAGGTGTATTCGTGCTGTTTGATACCCACGCCCACTACGACTCCAGCTGGTTCGATTCGGACCGGGACGAACTGCTCTCCTCCCTGCCGGAACAGGGTGTCGGCCTGGTGCTGAACCCCGGCTGTAACCTGGAAAGCTCCCGGAAGGCCATCTCCTACGCCCGGCGCTGGCCCCACGTCTACGCCGCAGTAGGGTTCCACCCCTCCGACGCGGCGGACGCCACCCCCGAAGCCCTGGACGAGATCGCTCAGCTGGCCCAGTACGAAAAGGTCAAAGCCATCGGAGAGATCGGCCTGGACTACTACTGGGAGGACTACCCCGACCGGGCCACCCAGAACCGGGTGCTGCGGGAGCAGATGGAGCTGGCCCGCTCCCTGAACCTCCCCGTCATCCTCCATGACCGGGAGGCCCACGCCGACTGTCTGACCGCCGTGAAGGAGTTCCCCGGTTTGCGGGGGGTGTTCCACTGCTACTCCGGCAGTCTGGAGGACGCGAAAACCCTCATCCGTCTGGGGTGGAATCTGTCCTTCACCGGAGCCATCACCTACAAAAACGCGAAAAAAGCCCCGGAGGTCCTCCGCTGGATACCCCAGGACCGGTTTATGATCGAGACGGATTCCCCCTATATGCTGCCCTATCCCCGGGAGAAGGGAGAGCGGCGCAACGACTCAACCAAGGTTTCCCGTGTGGCGGACAAAATCGCCCAGCTCCGGGGCCTGACGCCGGAGGAAGTGGAACACATTTCCACTGAGAACGGCAAACGCTTTTTTGGAATCGAGTGAACAAACCGTGACCATCACCTATGTATATGGCAACAACCTCTATGTAAACCCCACCAACCGCTGCGACTGCAACTGCACCTTCTGCCTGCGGCACACCGGCGACGGCGTAGGCACCGGCTCCAACCTGTGGCTGGAGCGGGAACCCACCCGTGAGGAGATGCTGGACGCCATCCTGTCCGCCGACCTCTCCCAATACGCCCAGCTGGTATTCGTGGGCTACGGGGAACCCACCTACCGCCTGTACGACATCCTCTGGGTGGCGGAGCAGGTCAAACAGGTCTCCCCCATCCCCATCCGTATGGACACCAACGGCCACAGCGACCTGATTTGGGGGATGCCCACCGCCCACCTGTTTCAGGGAAAATTCGACATCCTCTCTGTCTCCCTGAACAACGCCACCCCCGAAACCTACCATGCCACCGTCCGCTCCCGGTACGGGGTCCAGGCTTACCAGGCCATGCTGGACTTCACACGGGACGCGGTCAAGTACGTACCCACCGTCATAATGACCGTCGTTGACACCCTTCCCCCGGCGGAGCTGGACGCCTGTCGGGAGATCTGCCAGAGCCTGGGCGCTGCCTTCCGGGTGCGCAAATACTCGACCGAGTGGTGAAACGGCGCAGCGTATTTCGACCTGATCCAACACGTCCTGAGGAGGAACGCAATGAAGAAACACACAAAGAAACATGGACTTTCCGCTCTGTGTCTGGTTTTAGCCCTGTGCATGGCCTTCCAGTCCGTCGCCCTGGCCGCAGACGTATCTGCGGACACCTCCGCCGACACCTCTGTCGTCGCTGAGGAGGCGGAAACCGCCGAAAGCATCGACACCGGCGACGCCAACGCCGCCGAAGAAGTCGAAGAAGAGTCCTCCGCGTCTGAGGAGGAGGAAGCCGAGGAAGGAACTCCTGCGGAAGAGGCTGAGGCCGATTCCTCCGAGGAAGCCGACCCCGTCGAACCTGTAGAAACCGACCCCGCAGAGGAAGAGGAAACAGAGACTGAGGACGCAGGATCTGAGGAAGCGGATAGCGAAACCGAGGAAGCGGAAGAGGCGGACGCGCTTGTGACCGCCCAGGCTGCCGTTTCCACCGGCTGGGTCCAGGCCACCGACGACGAGGGCAGCACTTACTGGACCTTCTATTACAAGGAAAACAGCACCGTCACCACCGCTACTCAAGCCGTGGATGAAGTGCTTTACATCCCCGGCGACATCGCCGTGGACACGACTACCTTCACCAAGGGGTATTATTACTTCGACGAGGACGGCAAGCTGGTGGCCGATGGTGAGACGACCTCCAAGGGCTTTGTGGAGGTGCTGAAGGTCAGCTCCAACGTCTACTTGTGCAACGACTCCGCCGCCGACTCCGGCAAGCTGGTGCAGGTCGTCACCACCCAGGCCGACAACGCCAACGGTGCCGTTCTCTCCTCCACCATGAGCTACTATAGCGGGAAATACGCTGCGGATGGGCTGCATTACTCGAACGGCACCCTTTACACCGGCTTTTACCGGACAGCCGCCGGCGTCCTCTATTACATCACCGATGGCAGCGCCGCAAAATACACCGGCAAGTTCACCAGCGGCACGACCAGCACCTATGGTTCCACCACCTACACCGGCGACGGCCTCTGGTACTACAACGGCAAGGTCTTTACCGGCTACATCCGCCGCACCTCCAGCGACTACGTTTGGGTGGTCAAAAGCGGCAAGGGCGGCACCAAGCTCACCGGCACCATGAGCAAGAGCACCGCTTATCTCCGCATCGACACCGTCAAGAAGAGTACCGGCGACGGCAAGTATTACAAGAACGGCAAGGTCTACACCGGCGTCGTCAACAGCTATTACTACGCCAAGGGCGTGAAGCAGACCTACAAGAGCTGCTGGAAAACCTTCGACAGCAGCGGCAACGTCTCCTCCAAGTCCTCCGACAACACCTATTACTTCACCAGCACCGGCAAGGTCTACACCAGCTGCTGGAAGAACCTGAAACGCAACGGCACCACCTACCGCTTCTACTTCAACAGCAACGGCACCCTTTGCAAGAACCTCTACAAGAAGTCCTCCGCCTGGAAGAAGAAGTCCAGCAAGCTGGTCATCAGCCGCGGCACCCACACCGCCACCCTCTACGCCACATACAATGGCTCCTACATGATCCCCACAAAATCTTTTGTGGTCTCCACCTCCAAACTGGCCAGCAATTTCAAGGTGGGCACCTACAAGCTGAGCAGACGCCAGAGCTGGTTCACCATTGATTCCACCAACTGGTGGTATAAGTGGGGCACCTACATCAGCGGCAGCGGCAGCTGGGTCCACTCCGAACAGTATTACACCAAGGGCAACAGCAAGTCCCTGCGCATCAGCTCCTACAACAATCTGGGCACCAACCAGTCCAAGCAGTGCATCCGTATGCAGGTGGTCAACGCCAAGCTGATTTACAACATGCGGGGCTACGGCTCCATTAAGACGGTGGTGCTGAACCAGTCCACCAACTCCGGGCCGTTCGGCAAGATGACCATCACCGACAACGTGGACGCCAGCGGCAAGCTCTCCGGCACCAAGGGCTACGACCCCACCGACCCGCTGTACACCTGATTTTCCGACGTTTCAAGTTCTAACTTGACGAACAAATCCCCCGGAGCCTGGCTCCGGGGGACTTTTTACTGGTTCGGACTTATTTCAGCATAGAGGTGATGATACCGGCGGTGTCCGCCAGGCCGTTGGGTTCGATGTTCTCCACCATCCCCGCGTCCACGGCGGCGGCGATGGCCGGGTCGATGGGCAGCTGAGCCAGCACGGGCAGATGGTTCTCCACAGCCACCTCCGCGATGTGGCTCTCGCCAAAAATGCGGTGGCGCATCCCGCAGTCGGGGCACTCGAAGTAGCTGTAGTTCTCGATGAGGCCCAGAATCGGTACATTCATCAGATTTGCCATGTTCACCGCCTTGGTGACGATCATAGAGACCAGGTCCTGGGGGGACGTGACCACCAGGATGCCGTCCACGGGCAGGGACTGGAACACGGTCAGGGGCACGTCGCCGGTTCCGGGAGGCATGTCCACAAAGAGGTAGTCGATGTCGCCCCAGTACACGTCAGTCCAGAACTGCTTGACCACTCCGGCGATGACCGGCCCACGCCAGACCACCGGGTCGGTCTCGTGCTCGGTCAGCAGGTTCAGGGACATGATTTTCACGCCGGTGCGGGTGACGGCGGGGACGATGCCCTCGTCCACGCCAATGGCCCGTTCGTGAACGCCGAAGCTCTTGGGAATGGACGGGCCGGTGATGTCCGCGTCCAGGACGCCCACTTTGTAGCCCAGCTTGGCGGTGGCCACGGCCAGGGAAGCCGTGACCATGCTCTTGCCCACGCCGCCCTTGCCGCTCATGACGGCGATGACGTGTTTGACGTTGGAATATTGGTTGACCGGCTCCTTGGGGATGGCGTTCTCCCGGGAGCTGCAATTCGCGGTGCAGCTGGAGCAGTCATGGGTACATTCTTCAGCCATAGGTTGGTTCTCCTCCGTTTTTACAGACTGGGAACAGCATACCACATTTTTGTGGGTTGTGCAATATCCTGGGGAGGGGTTTCATGGAAATCAATTTTGAAAAATCCTGCGGAAATCGCACTTTCTGTAGGGGCGGCTCTCGGCCGCCCCTACAACTGCTGTCGCCGCTTCATCGCAGCAAATACTCCACATCCTCCAGGGTGATGCCCTCTTGGAGGGCCATAGTCACGCCATAGCCGATGATTTGGGCCAGCTCCGCCGCCAGCGCGTCGATGTCCTTGGGCGTCACCAGCAGGCTGCCCAACGTCTCCCGCTGTTCCTCGTCCGCCCCCAGGTCGGCGGCCAGCGTGGAGGCCCGCACCACGGTGGGGACCCCCACCGCCAGCACAGGAACGCCCAGTTCCTCCCGCGTCAGGGCGAAGCGGGCGTTGCCCACCCCGGAACCGGGGACGATGCCGGTGTCCGCCAGCTGGATGGTGCTGCACAGCCGCCGGGCGGAACGGGCCGCCAACGCGTCGATGGCGATGACCACCGCCGGACGCAGCCGCTGACACAGGGCCTTCACCAATTCGCCGCTCTCCACGCCGGTGGTGCCTAAAACGCCGGTTGCCACCGCCGCCACCGGGCGGAAGTCCCCGAAGGTTTCCGGCAGGCGGGCCACCAGATGCCGGGTGACAACGGTGTGGTCCACCGCCCAGGGACCCACCGCGTCCGGGGTGATGGCCCGGTTGCCCAGCCCCACCACCAGGG
>JAJBVG010000043.1:0-40534 GCA_020859945.1 Clostridiales bacterium
CAGGACAAACTTTTTAAAATTGAAAAAATGGTTTTTCTTATGGGAAAGTTTGTTTCCAGGCGTAACCTACCTTAACCCCCTGATTTTTCCATAATTGCACATTGCTCATTGCACATTGCTAATTGCAAATTTATTACGACACCGCCCGGAAAATGCGTTCCTCCACCGACTCGAAGCTGACGTGCTGGCAGAGGACCACCTCGGAAATCAAAATCTGCTTGGCGGAGTGGAGCATTTTCCGCTCGCCGGTGGAGAGGGCCTTCACCTGGTCCCGGAGCAGCAGCCCCTTGATGACGGAGGCCACCTGCATCATGTTGCCGCTCTTGAGCTTTTCCATGTTCTCCCGGTAACGGCGGTTCCAGTTGCCGTCCATGTCCACCGACAGGAAGGGGATGGCCGTGAGGACCTCCTCCGCCCGTTCCGCCGTGGCGATGGGCCGCACACCGATTTGCTCGCTGGTGTCCACGGGAATCATCACCTTCATGTTGCCCACAGGCAGCTTGAGGCTGTAATACTGCCGCACCGTGCCGTCTACCGTCCGCTCTACAATGTCATCTACCGTACCCGCGCCGTGCATGGGATGCACGATCTGGTCGCCAATTTGAAACATGAGACCCACCTCCAAAAAAGTTTAGACTTTCGCCTTATTATAGTATATTGTATCACCTTTTTCGGTGGAAAACAACGGCAAAACGTACAAAAAAAGAAAAGTTCCCCCTCCGAAAAGGGGGAACTTTTGCTAGAAAACTGTAGTTTTACGGGCGGTTTGGCCCGGAACGAACGGGATCAGTCCTCGTCGTACTCCTCGCGCAGAACGGCGCGGCGGGACAGGGAGACCTTCTTGGCCTCCATGTTGATGTCGGTGATCTTGACCTCGACGATCTGGCCCTCAGCCAGCTCGTCCTCGGGCTTCTCCACCCGATGGTCGGCGATCTGGGAGATGTGGATCAGGCCGTCCACGCCGGGAACGATCTCAGCGAAAGCGCCGAAGCTCATCAGCTTGACGATCTTGACCTCGGCGTTGTCGCCGATGGAATACTGGCTGATGAAGTTCTCCCAGGGAGAGACGCTGCGGTCCTTCATGCCCAGAGAGATCTTCTTCTTCTCGGGGTCGTACTTGATGACGTAAACGTCCACCACGTCGCCCACGGAGACGGCCTCGGAGGGGTGCTTGATGCGGCTCCAGGACAGCTCGGAGATGTGGACCATGCCGTCCACGCCGCCGATGTCCACGAACGCGCCGTAAGAGGTCAGGCTCTTGACAGTGCCCTGATAGTGCTTATCCACCTCGATGTTGTCCCAGATGGCCTGGGCCTTGGCAGCGCGCTCAGCGGCGGCCACGGCGCGGATGGAGCCCACCACGCGGCGGCGGGAGCGGTTGACCTCGGTGATCTGCATCCGGGCGGTGGTGCCCACCAGGACGTCCATCGGCTCGTTGCGGCGCAGGCCGGTCTGAGAGGCGGGGACGAAAACGCGGATGCCGTTGACGTTGGCGACCACGCCGCCCTTGTTCTCCTCGCGGATATAGCCCTCGACGACGGTGCCGTTCTCACGGGCTTCCTCGATCATCTCCCAGTTCTTGGCAGCGTCCAGACGCTTCTTGGACAGGGTGACGATGCCGTCCTGGTCGTTGATGCGGGTGACCTGGGTCTCGATCTCGTCGCCGACGTGAACCAGATCCTCCACCTTGACAGAGGGATCGTCAGACAGCTCGCTCAGCGGAATGTAGCCGGTGTGCTTTGTGCCCAGCTCGACCTGGATCTCAGTCGGAGTGATGTTCACAACGGTGCCTGTGACCTTGTCCCCTGTATTTAAAGTTTTGATCGATTTCTCCAGCATTTCGGCGAAAGATTCCTCGATCTCCATTTTTTCTTCGCTCATAGTGTAAAAAACCTCCTTTATTATCCACCCGGGCGTAGACGCGCCCGCAGTGATTCCAACAGACGCTGCGCATTTAATCGCATCCAATGGCAGCTCTGACGCCTGTTCGATCCAATAAACATGACTGCAATGCTGCTGACAGAGCTGAGCCAAATGACGGGTGTTGGCGCTCTTATGGTCGCCAATGACCACCATGACCTCGCACTGTCGGGCCAAAAACTCTGCTTCTGACTGGCGCTGATACGTAGCATTACATATTGTATCAAATGTTTCCGCGTTTGTACAGAGTTTTTTTGCAATTTCCACAGCTTTTTTCCAAACTTCCCTGGTTGACGTTGTCTGAGAGACAAGTGTCAGCGGCAGGCTGTCACCCTCCGGCTGAGAGCAGATCCAGCGCTCCAATTCCTCGCCGGATTCCACCACCACGGCGTTTTTGCACCACCCGGCGGTGGCTGTGACCTCGGCGTGGCCCCGCTTGCCCACGATGACGGGGATGCGTCCCCGCTCCTCCGCCTGAGCGACAAGCTTGTGGATGCGCTTCACGCTGGGGCAGGTGGCGTCCACCACCCGGAGGTCCCGGCGCTCCAGTTCCTCAAAGACGGCGCGGCCCTCCCCGTGGGAGCGCACCACCACCGCCGCCCCTTCGGGGATGTCTGCGGGGTCGGTAACGCAGGTCATACCCTCCTGGGCGAAGTGCGCCACCACATGGTCGTTGTGGACCAGGTGGCCCAGCATGGCGCAGGGCTTCCCCTCGGCGGCGGTCTGCTCCGCCAACTCCACCGCCCGGCGCACGCCGTAGCAGAACCCGGCGGTTTTGGCTAAGGTGACGGTCATTTGGCCTCAGCCTCCAGCGCGTAAATGCGTTTCAGCAGGTCATCGGCCACGGCCTCCTGCTCCTCCTTGGTGGCCCGGCGGCCTGCGGGCTTGACCACGTAAGGCTCCCCAAAGACCACCGTAGAGCGGTGGAACATCTTCTTGGGCCGGGTAGAGTACACCGGCACGATGGGCGCGCCGGTTTTCAGGGCCAGCATCG
This sequence comes from Clostridiales bacterium, assembly GCA_020859945.1. Taxonomy (GTDB): domain Bacteria; phylum Bacillota; class Clostridia; order Oscillospirales; family Oscillospiraceae; genus Onthomonas. Next base: position 2,915 of record JAJBVG010000043.1, read on the forward strand.
CCGCGCCGGTCTTGGCGCTGCCCTCCTCGCCCTCGCCCACACGGGTCCCTTCGGGGAACATCATCAGCTTGCAGCCGTCTTTCAGCACCCGCATGGCGTTTTTGATGGCGGACATATCGTTGTTGCCCCGGTCCACGGCGAAGGTGCCGATGGCGTCCAGCACCCGGCCCATGATGGGGATCTCCAGCAGGGATTTCTTGGCCATGATGCGGATGATGTGCTTCCGGCTGGCGGCAAAGCAGATCATGGGCGGGTCGGCCAGAGAGGTGTGGTTGGGGCAGATGATACACGGCCCCTCCGGGATGCGGTCCCGGTGCAGCACCTTAAAGGGGTAGAAAAAGTTCCAGATGGGGTAGAGGATCACGTACAAAATCCGGTAATTCCGCTCCTCCTGGGCGCGGGTGCGCTTCTTTTTCTTTTTCTTCTTCTCGTCTGCCATAGGCTCACATCCTCTCCCGAATGGCGTTCAGCAACAGTTGAAGGCTCTCTTCCAAATCATAGTTGGTGGTGTCCACCAGCACCGCGTCCTCCGCCTGGCGCAGGGGAGCGATGGGGCGGTTTTTGTCGTTCTCGTCCCGGAGGATGACGTCCGCCAGCACCTCGTCATAGGTAACGGCGCTGCCCTTGGCTTGCAGCTCCTTCCAGCGGCGCTCCGCCCGGGCCTCCGGCGCGGCGGTCAGGAACAGCTTGACCTCCGCCTGGGGCAGCACCACGGTGCCGATGTCCCGCCCGTCCATGACGACGCTGTGTTTTTTTGCCAAATCCCGCTGGAGGTCCAGCAGGAAGGACCGGACCGCGGGAATGGCCGACACCGCCGAGGTGTAGAGGGACAGCTCTGGCTGACGGATCTCCTCCGTCACGTCCTCGCCGTTCAGCAGCATATGCTGCAAGCCGTCCTCCCCGTAAAACAGCTCCGGCTGGATTTCCGGCAGGCGGGCGGCGATGGCTTCGCCGTCGCCCCGGTCAATGCCCGCCCGGTAGCAGTACAGGGCCACGGTGCGGTAAATCGCGCCGGTGTCCACGTACAAAAAGCCCAGCTCTGCGGCCACCTTTCGGGCCAGGGTGCTTTTCCCCGCCCCGCTGGGGCCGTCAATGGCTACGCTGATTCGTTTTTCCATGTTCCTCATTCTCCTTTGTCGCTGCGCTGCGGCCCGCCGCCGCGCCGGTGGCCCAGGCCGCCTGTAGGTTGAAGCCGCCGGTGTAGCCGTCGATGTCCAGCACCTCTCCGGCGAAGTACAGCCCGGGGCACTTTTTGGAGGCCATGGTGGTGGAGTTCACCTCGCTGAGCTTGACGCCCCCGGCGGTGACGATGGCCTCCGCCACAGGGCGGGTGCCGGTGATCTCCAGCCGGAAGGTTTTCAGTTCCTCCACCAGCCGCCGCTGGCCCTTGGTCACGTCATGTACCTTGGTCTCCGGCGGGATGCCGGTCCGCCGCAGCATGACCGGTATCATCAGCCTGGGCAGCAGACCCCCCAGCACGTTTTGCACATCCCGGTTGGGGTTCTGGCCGAAGTCCCGCAAAATGCGCTCGTCCAGCTGCTTTTCGGACAGGGCGGGTTTCAGGTCTATTATAGCAGAGTATTTGTCTTTGTCAAAGCCCTGTAAGCAGGCGCTGGCGGAAAGTACCAGCGGCCCGGAGAGGCCGAAGTGGGTGAAGAGCAGCTCGCCAAACCCCTCATAGACCGTCTTTTTCTTCTGGTTTTTGACCTTTAGCGTCACGTTGCGGAGAGAAAGCCCCTGCATTTGTTGGCAGTCCTCCCCCGCCGTCACCAGCGGAACCAGCGAGGCCCGGGCAGGAACCAGCGTATGGCCCACAGACTGGGCCAGGGCGTAGCCGTCCCCGGTGGAGCCGGTGGCCGGGTAGGACACGCCGCCGGTGGCGACGATGACCGCGTCGGCCCGGAGGGTACGTCCGTCCTCCAGCAGTACGCCGGAGACCCCGTCCTCCGTTTGCAGCAGCGCCGTCACCCGCCCGGTGACGGTTTTCACCCCCAGGCGGCGCAGCTCATAAAACAGCGCGTCGATGACATCTGCCGCCCGGTCCGAGACAGGGAACACCCGGTTGCCCCGCTCCACCTTGGTAGCCACGCCCAGCCCCTCGAAAAACGCCTGGGCGTCCTCCGGGGAAAAGCGGCTCAGGGCGCTGTGGAGGAACCGTCCCCCTCTGGGGTAGTTTTGCAGGGCCTCCTCCACCGGGCAGCGGTTGGTCAGGTTGCACCGGCCCTTGCCGGTGATGTAGAGCTTGCGCCCCACCTTTTCGTTCCGCTCGATGAGCGTCACGGCGGCTCCCGCCCGGGCCGCGGTGATGGCGGCCATCATGCCGGCGGCTCCGCCGCCGATGACAATTACGGTGTTCAAAAGGCTCCCCCTCATAGAAAAACGGAGCCAGTTCCCGGAAGAACTGACTCCGGCCGATGGATAGTGGGTGGTGGTTAGTAGTTAGAAAAGTGCGAGGCGGCGTTTTTGCCCAATAAAGTACCAGTTTTCCTTGAAGAAGTATAATCCGGCAACTGACCACCCCTCTTGCCTCCCCTGAAAGGGGAGGTGGCGCGGCGTAAGCCGCGACGGAGGGGTTTACCCGCCTTACCTCCGGTCCGTCCGCTCGTACACGTCGTACTCCTGCCAAATCTGTTCCAAATGGCTCAGGTTGTGCTCCAGCTTCTCGGAACGGATGCGGCTGACCGACACGATGAGGGCCGTCATCAAACTCAGCGGGGCCACCAGGGAGTCCACAAAGGAGGCCATGTCGCTCTTGGCCAGCAGAGAGACGTCGGCGATCTCCGCCAGAGGGGAGGCTTTGCTGTCGGTGATGGCGATGGCGGTGGCCCCCCGGTCCTTGGCGTACCGCATGGCCTGCACCGTCCGCCGGGAATAGCGGGGGAAGGACAGGCCGATGAGCACGTCCCCTTCTTTGATGTGGAGAATCTGCTCGAAGGTCTCGCTCATGGCGCTGGTCTGCACACAAATGACATCGTCGAACATGAACCGGAAGTAATAGGTCAGGAACTCCGCCAGAGCGGACGCAGAGCGCACGCCCAGGATGTAAAGCCGCTTGGCCCCGGCGATGCGTTGCACCGCCTCGTTGAAGGTGGTCCGCTCCGTCTCCTCCAGGGTCAGGCGGATTTTCTCGATGTCCGACTGCATGACCATGCTTAGCACGTCCTGGTTGCCGATGCGGTCCTTGGACACCTCGATGCGCTGGATGGAGGTCAGCTTGTTGCGGATCATCTCCTGAAGGGCCTTCTGCATACTGGGGTAGCCGTCATAGCCCAGCTCCGCCGCGAAGCGAACCACCGTGGATTCGCTGACGTTGACCGTCCGGCCCAGCTTGCTGGCGGTCATAAACGCCGCCTTGTCGTAGGAATTGAGAATAAAGTTGGCAATCAGCTTTTGTCCCCTGGAAAAATGGGGCATATTTTCCTGGATGGTCGCCAAAATGTCGTTCGCCATAAAAAACCTGCTCCTCTTTTGTTTTGTGGATAGGGTCTCTGCTTTGGTTCGCTGTTTTTGTTAGAGATACTATACCCTTTTGCAGCAGGAATTGCAAGCTATTTTTGCAAGATTTTTTTCGCTTCTTGCATTTTGGCGGTTTTCACAGGGCTTTCAGCCGCTGAATTTCCTCGGTTGTGAGATAACGCCAGCACCCGGCGTTCAAATCGCCCAGGCACAGCGTCCCCTCCCGCACCCGGCGGAGACGGTGGACCGTCAGTCCGCAGGCGGCGCACATTTTCCGCACCTGGCGGTTCTTCCCCTGGCGGATGGTGAAGGACAGCAGGGCGGAGCCTGTTTCCCCGGAGGGCAGAACGCGGACCTCCGCCCCCCGGTAGGTCACGCCCTCCACGGTCATGTCCCGGCGCAGCCGGGGCAGGGCGGCCTCCACGTCCCCCGTCACCCGCACGAGATATTCTTTCTCCACCTGATGGCTGGGGTGGGTCAGCCGCTGGGTCAGCTCCCCGTCATTGGTCAGCAGCAGCAGCCCCTCGGAGTTCAAATCCAGCCGCCCCACCGGGTAGACCCGCTGGCCGCAGTCGGCCACCAGCTGGGCCACGGTTTTGCGGCCCTGCTCATCAGAGAGGGTGGTGACGTACCCGCGCGGCTTGTTCAGCAGCAGGTACACCGGCTCTGTCTGTCGGGGCAGTTCTTCCCCGTCCACGGCGATGACGTCCCGCTCCGGGTCGGCCTGCTGGCCCAACGTGGCCGGGACGCCGTTCACCGTCACCCGGCCCGCCTGAATATACCGCTCCGCCGCCCGGCGGGACAGCACGCCCCGGGCGGAGAGGATCTTTTGCAGCCGCTCCACGGTCACTCTGCCTCCGTCTGGGGGGTGTAGATCAGGTCGGTGCGGCCAATTTCCTCGCCGCTCAGGTAGTAGACGATGCGGCCCACCACGTCCCCCTCCTGGATGGTCACGTCGCTGTTCTGGGGCAGACGCATCCGGGCGTAGACCTTTTGGGCCTCCGCGTCGGTCAGGGGATAGGAGACGGTGTCCGCGGCGGTCAGAGTGTAATCCGTGCCGCCCGCCGTCAGGGTTGTGACCACGTCCCCGGCCTCACAGAAGGTGTGGGTGGGGTAGGTCTCAAAGGCCCAGTCGTAGACGGCGATGTGGTCCTGGTAGTCGTAGGAATCCGCCAGGGTGCAGCAGACGATGCGCTGGCCGGTGTCCGGGTCCTCAAAGCAGGACACCAGCGTCCGCCCCGCGGCGGAGGTGTAGCCGGTCTTGATGCCGATGCAGCGGCTGTCCATGCCCAGCAGCTGGTTGTGGTTCTCGATTTTCCAGCCGTCCTCGGTCTCGATATAGGTGGTGCCCACGATTTCCGCGAACAGCTCGTTTTGCATGGCGTAGCACCCCAGCAGGCACATGTCGTAGGCGGTGGAGTAGTTGCCCTCGTCCACCAGACCGTTGGGGTTGCCGTAGAGGGTGTTCTCCATGCCCAGCTCCTGGGCCTTCTCGTTCATCAGCGCCACGAAGGATTCCTCATCCCCGGCGACAGTCTCCGCCAGCAGCATGGCCGCGTCGTTGCCGCTGCGGAGCATGGCTCCGTAGATGCAGGAGCGCAGGGTGATTTTATCCCCAACTTCCATATAGAGGGAGCTGCCCTTCTCGGCGTTGGCGGTCTCGGAGCAGGTCAGCACCTGCTCCAGATCCTCCTCGCTGCTCAGCTCGCAGGCCAGCAGGCCGGTCATGATTTTGGTGATGCTGGCGATGGGCCGCTTTTTGTTGGCGTTGTTGGAGTACAGCACCCGCCCGGAGTCCACGTCCATGACGCAGGTGGCCACGGCGTTGGTGGAGATGGCGAACGCGCTGCCCGCGCCGCCCAGGGTCAGGCAAACCGCCAGCACCCCGGCCAGCAGCCGCCGAAGGAATTTTTTACCTGTTTTATTCTTCACTGGCGGCCTCTTCCGGCTGCTCGGCCTTCTCCGCTTTGTCGGCCTTGCGCTTGTCCACGAAGTTCTCCACCCGGTCCACGATCTCCGGCATCAGGTCGATGACCTTCTCCACCGGGCCGCCGGGACAGGGGGCCACCGGCAGGAACCGGACGCTCTCGCTCTTGATGATGAGGAAACCGGTGGGTTCCACGCTGACGCCCGCCCCGGCGCCGCCGCCGAAGGCGTTGTCCTTGTCGGCGGGCTGGTTCTTGGTAGCCCAGTCGCTGCCGCCGGAGCCGAAGCCGAAGCTCATCCGGGAGATGGGAATGACCGTGACCCCCTGGGGGGTGTTGATGGGCTGGCCCACCACGGTGTTCACGTCCACCATCTGCTTGACCTTGTCGATGGTGATGTCGATGACTTCATTCAGTGGATGCTTTTTTTCCATTGCTGTTCTCCTCCTGCTGTGATTTGTTAAGGATACTCTGTATTTTTTGCAGTTCTTTCAACACATGGACGCCCAACACGATGAGCTGGGCCACGGTATAGGACAGGGTCAGCCGGACGTAAACCTTCGTCTCGCGGGCGGTGAAGTCCACCCGACACCGGACCGACTGCTCTTTGATGGTCAGTTTCTGTTGCAGCACTCCGGCCACCGCGCCGCCGGTGGCGCAGACGCCGCCGTAGAGGATACCGGCCCGGGCCGGGTCGTTCCGTCCGGCTATGGTGTAGTCCAGCAGCAGCTCGTCCACCCGCAGCTTTTCCACCGATTCCCCCAGCAGGTCCAGCAGGGCGGGCAGCTCGTCCATCAGCTCGTCCAGACTGCCCCCCACTCGCTGGAGCAGGGAGGGTCTTTGGGGTTCCGGCTGCTTTTGGGGCTGGTCGGACTTCTTTTTGGCGGATTTCTTCTTCTCTTTCTTCTCCTTGGGCTTCCGGGGGTACACCGTCAGGAAGGCGGGGCCGATTTTCACTTGCACCAACAGCCCCTGGGCGGAGTACTCCACCCGGCCTCCCAGCCGGAGCAGAAAGACGACAGCCGCCAGCGCCGCCACGATGAGCAGCACCACCAACAAGATCTTCACTTCGCCGCCTCCTTTTCCGCCAGGGCCTCTCCCGGCTCGCCGTTTTCCGGCAGGGGCGGCAGTTCCTCCAGAGAGGACAGGCCAAAGGTCTTTAAAAACAGCCGGGTGGTGCGGAACAGGGTGGGCCGTCCCGGAGCGGCCAGCTTGCCGCACTCCTCGATGAGGCCCCGCTCCAACAGGGAATTGATGGAGTAGGCGGAGGAAACGCCCCGCACCTGCTCCACATAACCCCTGGTGGTGGGCTGGAAGTAGGCGATGATGGACAGCACCTCCAGCACCGCCGGGGACAGCTTGGGAGGCTTGCGGGTCTCCAGCGCCCGGCGGATGACGTCGGCGTGTTCCGGCGCAGAGGCCAGCTGGTAAGAATCCTCCAGCCGGAGCAGGCGGAGGCCCCGCTGCTCGTAGCGGTAGTAGTCCCCCAGCCGCCGGGCGGCGTCCTCCAGCTGCTGCTGGCTGATTTCCAGCACCTGGCACAGCCGTTTGCACTCCACCGGCTCTCCCGCCGTAAATAGGATACCCTCCAGGGCGGATTCTATCACTTTATCCTCCATCGGTGTCCTCGCCTTCCTCCTGCTGGGCCGTCACGCAGGTAACGGTGCAGTCCTTGCCGAACCCCGCTAGGGAGATGCGGCAGCTTTTGCACAGCTCCAAAATCGCCAAAAACGTCGCCACGATTTCCGAACGGGTGCGGCAGGCCAAAAACAACTGCCGCAGCTTGGTGACGCCGCTCTGCACCAGCCGCTCCAGCACCTCCCGGGCCTTGTCCGCCACGGGGTAGGGTTCCCGGCCCACGATGCCGTGGAACACCGCCTCCGGCGGGGGGAGCTGCTCCCCGTTGCGGCGGTAGAGGCCCAGCATGGCCTGGTAGAGGTCCTCCGGCTGGTGCTGATAGCGATAGGTCTTGTCCGGCTGAATCGCCAGCTGCCCCCGGGTCAGCAGGTCGGCCCCCAGGTCGCACCGGCGGCTCAGCTCCGGCTGAAGCTGCTTGATTTTTGCGTAGTTTTCGCTGCGCTTGCGTTCCTCCAGAGAGGCGATGAGCTCCTCCATCTCGCTGAGGGGTTCCTCGTTGTTCAGGGCCAGCAGCATCCGGGTCTTGATATACACCAGCTGGGCGGCCATGGTCACGAACTCGCTGGCGACGTCCAAATCCAGCTCCTTGCGCTGGTCCATCCAGGCCAGATACTGGTCCAGAATCAGGGAGATTTGGATGTCCTGAATTTCCATTTTGTTTTTGCTCAGCAGGCTCAAAATCAGGTCCAGCGGCCCGTCGAAGTTCTCCGCCTCAGAGCGGGTGCGGACCACCCCCTCCAGATGATAGACCGGCGTATCCATCAGGTCACGATCCCTTCCGGCAGCCCCACCAGATGGCACAGCACCGTCAGCACCGCCGTCCGCGCCGCGTAGAGGGGCGCGTCCAGCCAGCCCAGAAACACCAGCGCGAACAGCAGGATGCCGATGTACCGCTCGTAGTGCATCAGCCAGTCATAGAGGCGGTTGGGCAGCAGGGAGAACAGCACCTTGCTCCCGTCCAGCGGCGGGATGGGGAACAGGTTGAACACCCCCAGGCCCACGCTCAAAATCGCCATGTAGAGCAGGAACACATAAAACCAGGAGACGATTTCATAGACCAGCTGGGAGGAAAACGCCGCGTAGTGGTAGAGCAGGCTGGCCCCGCCTAGGGCAATCAGCGCCAAAATGAAGTTGGAGACCGGTCCCGCCAGAGCGGTCAGCGCCATACCCTGCTTGGGGTGCTTGAACCGGCGCATATCCACCGGCACGGGCTTTGCCCAGCCGAACCCCGCCGTAATCATCAGCAGCAGGCCCAGCGGGTCGATGTGGTGCAGGGGGTTGAAGGACAGGCGGCCGCTGCGCTTGGCGGTCTGGTCCCCCAGGGCCAGCGCCGCGTAGCCGTGGCTCATCTCGTGGATGACGATGCAAAGAAACGCCGCCAGCGCCCGCACCAGATAATAGAGCAGGTTGGACAGGTCAAAGGAATTGATAAAGGTCTCGACAGTCCCCACCGGGGGCCACCTCCCGTTAATTAGCAATTAGCAATGTGCAATGTGCAATGGCCGGATTTGCAGTCGGTTTGCACACTGGGCAGCGGGACGCTGTTCTGATGATTGCACAAAGGAAGAATCAAAATCCATTTTATTATACCAGCATTGTGAGATAAAAAACAAGCCCTCTTTCAACAAAAGGGCTTGTTTGGGTAAATATCTACTTTTAAAACGCAAAAAGGGCAATTTCAGCCTTTACTGGGGAAATTCCTTGTCCAGCACCTCTTTCAGCACGTTGGCGGAGGCCCGGAGCGCGGCGATCTCCTCGTCGCTGAGATGGATGGGCACCAGCGTCTCCATGCCGTCGGCCCCCACCACGGCGGGCAGGCTCAGGGCCACGCCGTCGATGCCGTAGGCTCCGTGGATCATGCTGGAGACGGGGAGGATGGAGTGTTCGTTGCGGACGATGCACTCGCAGATGCGGTTCACCGCCATGGCTACGCCGTAGTAGGTGGCCCGCTTTTTGGAGATGATCTCGTAGGCGCTGTTTTTCACGTTTTCGTAAATCTTTTGGGCGGCCAGGTCGTGGTCGTTGTGGTGGCCCCGCATTTCGCAGAAGTCGGGCAGGCTGACGCCGCCTACGTCCACGCAGCTCCAGGCGGCCAGCTCGCTGTCGCCGTGTTCGCCGATGATAAAGGCGTTGACGTTGCGGCTGTCCACGCTCAGGTGCTGGCCCAGGGTGTATTTCAGCCGGGCGGTGTCCAGCACCGTGCCGGAGCCGATGACCCGGTTCTCCGGGAAACCGGAGAGCTTGACGGCGGCGGCGGTCAGGATGTCCACCGGGTTGGCCACCACCAGCAAAATCCCCTCGAAGCCCCGTTTGGCGATCTCCGGGATGATGGAGCGGAAAATGCCCACGTTTTTGTGGACCAGGTCCAGCCGGGTCTCGCCCTCCTTCTGGGCGGCTCCGGCGGTGATGACGATGATGGAGCAGTCCGCCACGTCATCGTAGTCCCCGGCGTAAATCTGCATGGGCCGGGCGTAGGGCAGACCGTGGCTGATGTCCAGGGCTTCGCCCTCGGCCCGCTGGCGGTCCGCGTCAATGAGTACCAGTTCCGAAAAAAGCCCGCTCTGCATCAGGCTGAACGCCGACGCGGAGCCGACAAACCCGCAGCCCACGATGGCTGCTTTCCGCATATTGACCAAGATGATCCTTCCTTTCTGATAACGGGGTGAGTGGTGTGCCGTTGAAGCGGCCATAAAGTTCCGCTTAATACCTGTAGGGGCGGCCCTTGGCCGCCCTTGGCAAGCAGGTGGTTCCTGCGGGCGGCCACGGGCCGCCCCTACACATATGTTGTGTAAAATAAAGCCGATTCAAAGGCACAACCTAAGTTATCTTGAGCTTACCATCCCCCCGCCCCCTTGTCAAGGGATTCTGTGCGATTGGATGAGCCAATTTTTCACGCCGCATGTTCTCCGCCGGACGTGCATACCCTGTCCATGAATGGGGGTGGCCGCATGAAACAAGATTCCGATTCTCTCACCCGCTCCACGCTGCTGCTGACCGGGGTGGGAGTGGTGTCCCAAGGGCTGGGGTTCTTCTACCGGGTGATGCTCTCCCGGCTGGTGGGGGCGGAGACCATGGGGCTGTACCAGCTCATCATGCCGGTGTACTCGGTGCTGGTGTCCGTCACCATCACCGGCATGACGGTGGGGCTGTCCTCCCTCTCCGGCAAATACGCCGCCACCGGCAACCAACGAGCCGCCACCCAGCTGCTCCACACCAGCCTCCGGGGGCTGGTGCTGCTGTGGGTCCCTATCGCGGCGGCAGTGTGCCTGTTTTCCCGGCCTCTGGCTGCCCAGGTGCTGGGGGACGGGCGGACCCGGCTGGGGCTGGTGCTGCTGCTGCCGGTGCTGCTGTTGACCGGGGTGGAAAACCTGACCAAGCACCACTTCTACGGCCTGGGCGAGACCCGTCTCCCCGCCGCGGTAGAAATTGGCGAGCAGTTCATCCGCACCGCCGCCATTTTGGGGCTGCTGGCCCTGCTGCTGCCCCTCTCTCAGGGCCATGCGGTGGCGGTCATCGTGCTGGGGATGGTGGTCAGCGAGATTTTTTCCTCCACCACCCTGGCCTTCTTCCGCCGACAGCGGGAAGGCCCCTACCGGCTCCAGCCGGGGGCGCGGGAGCGTCCTGCCAGTCTCCGGCGGCAGCTGGCGCAGGTGGCCGTACCGGTCAGCGCCGCCGCCCTGCTGAACAACCTGATTTCCTCCGCCGACTCGGTGCTCATCCCCCGACAGCTGGAAGCCTTCGGCCTGGCAGCGGGGGACGCGATGGAGCTATACGGCGTGGTGTTCGGTATGACGCTGCCCCTGCTGACGCTGCCCTTCGCCTTTGTCAACGCCCTGAGTTTGGCGCTGCTGCCCCGGCTGACCCGGTGCGCCGCTCTGGGGGACAGACGGGGCGGCAACCGCCGGGCGGCCAAGGCGCTCCAGGCCACCTCTCTGGTGGTGCTGCCTCTGCTGGGGCTGCTGGTGCCCCTCAGCGGGGACGTGGGACGGGTGCTGTTCCGGGAGGAACGGGTGGGGCTGTACATCCTGCCGCTGGCGGTGGCGGTGGCCCTCTCCGCCTACGAGGGGATACTCTCCACCATCCTCAACGGCGCGGGCAAACAGTCCGCCTCCGCCGCCATCTCCCTGCTCTGCGGCCTGTTGCAGCTGGCGTTCACCTGGTTTGGGGTGGGCCGGTACGGGTTCCCCGCCTTTCTGGTGGGGATGCTGGCGGCCTCGGTGCTGGGGGTGCTGCTGCGGCTGGGGGTCGCGGTGCAGCCTACTGGATTGACGCTGGACTGGTTTTCCGCCTTTGTGGGACCGGCGCTGGCGGCGGTGTGCAGCGGGCTTTGCGTCAATTTGCTCTATCAGGTTTTGCAGCGGAATGGCACGTCGGACGGGGCCTCGCTGGTGGTCTGCGTCCCGATGGGGCTGGTGTTGTATTTCATCACGCTCCGCGTTCAGGGGGTGCGGGTCATCTACGTCGTGCCTTCGCTGCGGCAACGAATGAGCCATTAGCTATTAGCTGTTAGCTTGGTGGTGCTAAACGAGCGATTCGTGGCGAATCGTTAGAAGCACCTGGATTTTTTGCTGGTTGTTTGCGATATGCAATACCTGACTAACGGCTAATGGCTAACAGCTAACGGCTTATTTGCTCATTGCTAATTGCAAATTGACCCCAGCAGTTCCAGAATACGGAACCGCAGCACATAGTCTGCCCCGTCCCGGGTGAGCAGCGCCACGTCCTCCTCGGTCAGCCCCTCCGCCATGGCGGACTGGGCCAGGTCGCTGACCGGCTCCAGGCACAGGCCGGGGAACAGCACGCACCACCAGTTGTGGCCCTCGCCCTCCCCCAGCTCCACCCGCAGGGCCTGATAATCCCCGGCGGGCAGGGAGAAGTCCCCGTAGTCGATGGTTGGGAACTTCGTATACTCCAGCGAGACGGCCACGGAGCAGTCGTACCCCTGCTCCTCCACCACGGCCAGCCCCGCCGCCGCCAGGTCGGGCAAAGCGGCTTCCAGCGTTTCGCGGGCGTCTCCGGCGGTATCGGACCCGTCCAACAGCTCCCGGCACCGCTCCAGCACCGCGTCCCGCACCTGGAGCTTGAGTGTTTGGTCCTCGTCGCTGTCGGAGTTCGCCACCACATGGAGCCGCACCATCCGAGAGGCCAACTGGTTCTGGCGGAACTGCGCCCAGCACCCCACCGCCAGCAGCGCGCACAGCAGCACCGGCAGCGCGCCCCACCATTTTCGCACAATAGACATGAAAACACCGCCCATACATCGGTTTTACCTACAGTATGGACGGTGTTTCGTCGGGTTATACCGTTTAATTCTTGATTTGCTTGTTGGCCCAGCGGAAAAAGTGCTCGGCGGGGACAAACAGATACAGATTATCCCCATACGCACTGACCAGCTCCTCAATGGTGTTGGGCTGGTAGCCGTACTGCTCGTCGCCGTAGGAGAAAAGCTCCTCCCCGTCGCCGCGGCACACCAGACGGAGGAATTTTTTGGTGTCCTTGTTGCACTTGCGCAGCTTTTTCAGGTAGTCCAGAGAGGTGTCCAACTCTCCCAGCTTGAAATAGAGAAGGGAAAGGGCCAGCAGCATCTGACACTCTTCGTCGTATTCGTCGGAGTGAAACAGCGCCAGGGCCTTTTCCTTCTCCTCCAAATAGACGTACAGGTGAATCAGAGCGTAGCGGACACCCAGGTTGTCGCTCTTGCACAGCTCCATCAGCCGTTCGCCCTCCGCAACCGCCTTGCGCATCATGCCGCAGTCCTTCAGGGCTTGCAGATAGGCGTACCGCAGGCGCATATAGGGCCGCGTCTCATAGACGAGCCAGAACTCGCCCATGTCGTCCCGGAAGTGGCCCTCCCGTTCCATCTGCGCGTCGCCCTTTTCAAGGATGGGCGGCAGGGAAACCACCAGGTCCATGGGAGACTTGGCGTTCCGCTCCGCCTGCATCAGCAGGGCGTCCAGATTGTCCGGCTCCAGCTCCAGCGCCTTTTTGATGTAGCCCATGGCCGCTTTTTTGGTCTTGGCCTCCTCCGCCAGCTCCAGATAGTCGTCCACCGTCTCCGGCTGGGCAGAACGTGGCTGCGCGTTGTAGTGCTGTGCAAATTCCTGAAACAGACGGTTGGCGTCCCCTTCGTCCTTGATTTCATCCTCATGGGCGGCAAGATATTCCAACGCCTGGTGTAACGCTTTTTCACTTTCTCTGCTCATGAACTTCCTCCTTGCCGTTGCCGAACGGCATCAGACCGGCTGCACCACAAAGGTCTCCTGATAGGTCTCCCGCAGCTCCTTTGCGGCGGCCTGGGCCTCCGCCTGGGTCTGGAACACGCCGAACACGGTGGGGCCGGTACCGGAGAGACAGGCCCCCAGCGCACCCCGCTGAATCAGGGTGTTGCGAATTTCCTGAATGACGTTGGCCCGGTGGACGGGCAGGGCGTCCTCAAAAACGTTGTACATCTGCCGGGCGACGGCGGCCAGGTCCCCGGCCTCCAGCGCGGCGATGAGGCCGTCGGTGTTGGGACGACAGCGAATTTTCATGGTATCCAGCCGATTATACAGCTCAGGGGTGGACACCGGGAACCCCGGTTTGCACATAACGATGGCGCAGGCAGGCATGGGGGCCAGCCGGGTCAGCACTTCCCCCCGGCCCTGGGCCAGCATGGTGCCGCCCAGCACGCAATAGGGTACGTCAGACCCCACCTGTTCCCCCAGCTTCGCCAGCTCCTCCGGGGAGAGGTCGGTGCCGCACAGTTCATTCAGCCCCCGCAGGACGGCGGCGCCGTCGCTGCTGCCTCCGGCAGTCCCGGCGCAGACGGGGATGCGCTTGTCCAGCCGGATGACCAGGCCGTTCAGGTCGGTCCCCGTGGCGCGGCCAAAGACCTCCGCCGCTTTGACGGCGATGTTCCGTCCGTCGGTGGGCAGGAATCCCCAGTCCGCGGCCAGGGCGATGCCCGTTCCGCCGGTCAGGGTCAGGGTCACGTCGTCGTGGAGGGACACCGACTGCATGACCATTTTCAGGTCGTGGAACCCGTCGGGCCGTTTGCCCAGCACGTCCAGGGTCAGATTCAGCTTGGCATAGGCGGGAAGCGTCAGTTGGGTCATTTGATCTTCTTCGCCTCCAGATAGAACCGTTTGTCGCAGGCTTCGCCCATGGAGAAGGTCTTGCGGGGCAGCGCCCCGTCGTGGATGACCCCCTTGAACAGGTCCGCCTTATGGATGGAGGGCAGCAGGAAGCCGATGTTGCCCGGCTGTCTGCCCAGTTCCGTGGTCACGTCCTCGCCGTGGACGTAGTCCACATAGCCGTCGTCGTTGGCGGTCAGGTAGTAGTCCAAAAAGCCCTGGAGGGACCCCACCGCCAGCTGCGCAACCGGGTCGGGGATGGTGATGGTCCCCTCGCCCTTCTCCCAGACGTAGCGGAAGGTCTGCCCTTCCCCCTCGCCGTAGTGGGTGCCGGGGTAGTAGTCCACCAGCTCCGCCAGCAGCTTTTCCGGGTCCACGGAGAACACCACCCGGTGGATGGCCTCGAAGTCCAGGGAGTCGTCGTGGAGGTTGACCAGCTCCACCGTGGCGTACCGGGCGGGGTGGTGTTCCCAGTCCAGCTCCGGGTGCAGCTCCTTTTGCTCCAGGTAGCAGGCCCGCGCCGTGGCAAGGGAGTGGTTGCCGTCGCCCACGGCGAAGAGCATGGGCGCCTCTCCCTGGGCGTCGTACAGCTCCTCGAAGCGGCGGGGGTCGTTCAGCTCGTTCAGCTCTGCGCAGATGGCCGCCTTCTGTTCCTCGGTCAGCAGGTAGCCGGTGATGTGGCCCCCCTGCTCCATCAGGTCGAAATCGTAGACCATCTCCATGTCGTCGGTCTCATAGGTCAGCTGCTCGATGAGGTGTTTTTCCGGGTCGTCCATCAGCAGCAGCACATGGGACAGCTCCAGCGCCGCCCCCCGGCGTATCGCCATGCGGGGCGGGATGCGCGCCACAACGGTGGCCTCAGTCGCGCGAATGAGGGTCTCCCGGCTGCCGTCGTAGTCGTAATCCTCCAGGTCGATGGCCCCCACCAGCCCCCGGCGGAGCTGTCCGCCGGACAGCCAGCGCTCCACGTAGATCAGCGCGTCAGGACAGCAGCGGAACCGGCCTTCGGCCAGGTACTGGTCCATGGTCCGGTTGATGTCGGCCCGCCGCTGCATGGTGTTCCCTTCCCGCAGATAAAATTCCGGCAAAATCATGTTCAGGGTGGAGGGCGCGTCCCCCACATAGTCGGCCACCCGCTGCCAGTAGTCCGGCTGGGAGGTGTATTGGTCACAGGCCACCACACTCCACTTACTCATATCGCAGCCCACAGGCAGCAGCAGATCCGCCGGGCGGAACGCGGGCCAGTTCAGTTTGTTTGCCATGCGGCACCTTGCCTTTCTGGGGCGGAAAGGGATGTTTCGCCCCGGATAACCGTGAATGTTGTCAGTCGTGCCTTCTGGCGGTTTCGTCAAACCATCGCGCCCCGGATGGCGGCCAGCAGGTCGTCAAAGGAGGTGAAGGCGGGGATGTCGGGGTAGTCCGCCTGAATTTGCGGCGTGCTGCGGAACAGGAAGCCCGCTTTGCTGGCCTGGATCATGGCCAGGTCGTTGAAGCTGTCCCCGGCGGCGATGGTGTCGTAGCCGATGGACTGGAGGGCCTTCACCGTGGTCAACTTGGACTGGGCCACCCGCATATGGATGCCGGTGATCATGCCGTCCGGGGCCACCTCCAGCGTGTTGCAGAACAGAGTGGGCCGCCCCAGCTTCTCGATGAGGGGCATGGCGAACTGCTCGAAGGTGTCGCTGAGGACGATGACCTGGGAGAAGCCCCGCAGCTCATCCAAAAATTCCTTCGCACCGGGCAGCGGGTCGATGGTGGCGATGACGGCCTGAATCTCCTTCAGGCCCAGACCGTGTTCCTTTAAAATATCCAGGCGATATTGCATCAGCTTGTCGTAATCCGGCTCGTCCCGGGTGGTGCGCCGCAGGGCGTCGATGCCGGTGGCCTCAGCGAAGGCGATCCAAATCTCCGGGACCAGAACGCCCTCCATATCCAGGCAGGTGATGTACATAATTTGTTCCTCCAATGAAACCGCAATGATAAGTGCGTCGATGTATCGTCACTCCCCCTGTTTGCCGGGGAGTACACAGCCAAAAGGTTATTCAGTTACAGTATACACGGTTTTTGCCCCGAACACAATACCCGATTTGTTGTATTTCTGGCATTATAACGCCAAAAACCGTGCCTCTCTTTTGGAGAAGGCACGGTTTTGTTCGGATTCGTTATACTATCATCCGTTATGTAAGGATGCGCCGCACCGCCACCAGTCTGCTGGTGTTCACCGCGCAGATGATGATGCCGTGTTCGGTGTCGAAGGCGTTGACCATCTGGCCGCCGCCCATGTAGATGCCCACGTGTCCGTCATAGCAGATGATGTCGCCGGGCTGGGCCTCGCTGTAGCTGACCCCGGTGCCGCAGTAGCGCAGACTGCCGGAGAAGTG
Source organism: Clostridiales bacterium (assembly GCA_020859945.1). Lineage (GTDB taxonomy): Bacteria > Bacillota > Clostridia > Oscillospirales > Oscillospiraceae > Onthomonas. Next base: position 19,427 of record JAJBVG010000043.1, read on the forward strand.
GGGCAGGGAATAGCCGAAGTGGGCGTAAACGCTGACCACAAAGCCGGAGCAGTCGCACCCGTTGGTCAGGCTTGTCCCGCCCCAGACATAGGGGTTGCCCACGAACTGCACCGCGTAGGCCACCACGTCCGACCCGGTGACGCCGGAGGACGAGGAAGAGGACGACGAGTTAGACGACGAAGAATCAGAAGAAGCGTTAGACGAGGACGAAGAAGAACTGGAAGAGGAAGAAGAATTAGACGAGGTCAGCAGATTGGAGGTGACCTCTTCCTCGCTGTCGTCCTCCGCGTCCGCGCTGGAGTCGGCGGAAGAGGTCTCCTCCCCGGTTTCCGCCTCCTGCGCGGAGGATTCTTCCTCGGCGTCCGCTTGGGCGGAGGCGTCCGCGTCGGCCTCGTCTGCGGCTTCCGCTTCGGCGGCTGCCACCGCTGCCGCAGCCTCCCGCTCCGCCGCTTCCCGGGCCTCCTGCTCCGCCTGGCGCGCGGCCTCCTCTGCGGCCTTTTGAGCCGCCAGCGTCTCCGCTTCGAGGATATCCGCCTCCAGGTCGCTGCACTCCACCGTCACCGTCTCCAGCTGCTGGGCGTAGAGGTCCATGTTGTCCTCAATTTCCGCCAGGACTGCGGCGGCCTGGTCCTCGTTGGCCTGCATCTGCTCCTGTTCGGTCTGGAGCTGGGAGAGGACTTCCTCCTGCTCCTCCTTGGCCTCGGTCAGCGAGGCTTGCTTTTCGGTGATCTCGGCCTCCAAATCTGTCATCTGCTGGAGGATGTCGTTGTCGTATTGGAGGATGGTGTTCATGTCCTCCAGGGCGGTCAGCAGCTCGGTGACGCTGCTGGAGGTAAACACCGCCTCCCAGAGGGTGACGGAGCCGCCCTGCTCCATCTGGCTGGCCCGCTGGCAGTACAGCTCGTAATAGTCCTCATAGTCGCTCTCGGCCTGGGCCAGCTCCTGGGCGGTCGTCTCGATTTGTTCCTCGCAGCTCTCCACCAGAGCGGTGGTGGCGTCGATCTGGTTGGCCAGGACCTGGTTCTGCTCCTCCAACAGCTGGTATTCCTCCACGGCACTGGCTTGTTCCTCCGCCAGGGCGTCCAACTGGGCCTGATATTCCTCCGCCTGGGCCTGGAGCGATTCCTGCCGGGCCTTCAGCGCGTCGATGTCGGTGGTGTCCTCCGCCAGGGCGTAGAGGAAAATCTGGGACGCCAGCATCAGCACAAAGACCACCGCCAGCACAATGGCCACGATGCGTACGATGAGCTTGTGGCGGCTGGCGCTGCCGTATTTCTTATGAACGTCATTGTTCATGGCTGGTTTGCTCCTTCTCATTTTGAGCTATTAGCTGTTGGCTCTTAGCTATTAGCTTGCAAGTTCTTTGCTTTTCCGCACTACATTTATCGTTTACATTGCTTTACAAACGGCCGGATTCACGCTTAGCTTTCCTTTTTCGCTGTTCCCTTTTGGCTTGAGTGCGCAGCTACAGGGAGAAGCGCAGCTTCGGAAGTGCCGCTTGACGGCAACAACTAACGGCTAACGGCTAACAGCTCATCATACTTTCAAAAGTCTGCGGATGGCGGCGACGCTGCCGAAAATTCCGATGAACAGCCCCCCGCCCAGGTAAACCGCAAATACAATGGTTCGGACCTGCCGGAAGGGGATCACATAGAACAAATCGGCCAGCTGGTAGGATTCGATGATCTGCTGGAACACCTCGTAAAAGCCCCGTTCCAGCGTGCAGGACAGCCCGCCGCTGACCAGGCCCATCACCGCGCCCTCCACAACGAAGGGGCCGCGGACAAAGCCGTTGGTGGCCCCCACCATTTTCATCACGGCAATTTCCTCCATCCGCCCCTGCATGGCCAGGCGGGTGGTGTTGAAGATGACCAGCAGGGAGGCCACCAGCAGCGCCGCCAGCAGCAGCGCGGCCACGGTGACAATGACCTTCCGGGTGGAGGAAAAGCCCTCCGCCACGGTCAGGGAGACCGTCACGTGGTCCACGCCGTCCAGCGCCGCCACCTGCTGGGAGGTCGCCTCCAACTGGTCGATGTCCTCCACATAGACGGTGTACCGGGCGGGCAGCAGGTCCTCCGGCAGGTCCGCGAACAGCCGACCGCTCTCCTCCAGCCGCTCCAGATAGTTCTCCATGGCCTGCTCCGAGGAGATGTAAATGGCGTCCCGCACGTTGTCCACCGCCAGGATGTCATCCTCCATCCCGGTGGCCTCGTCCTCGTCCATGCCGTCCTCCAGGTAGGCGACGAACTCGTTTTCGTCGATGAGCTGGCCGATGTTATAGTCCAGGTTTTCGGCCAGCAGCGCAAAGCTGCCGGTCAGCGTCAGGCAGGCAGTGATGACGGCCACGGAACCGAGGAACATCAGCAGATGCCGTCGGATACCCCGGAACCCCTCTCGGATGTAGTAAATGGTCAACGCCTTCCTTTCGCCCCGGCGATCTCATAAGTCCCCTGCTGCCGGTCCCCGACGATGCGGCCCCGGTCCAGGTAGATCACGCGCTTGTTCATTTCGTCCACCAGCGCCTTTTCGTGAGTGACCACTAACACGGTGGTTTTCAGCTCCCGGTTGATGCGCTCAAACAGCCGGAGGGTGTCCCGGCTCAGCTCCGGGTCCAGGTTGCCGGTTGGCTCGTCCGCCAAAATCACCTCCGGCCGGTTCATCAGCGCCCGGGCGATGGACACCCGCTGCTGCTCCCCGCCGGACAGCTCGTGGGGGAAGCGCTGCTTTTTGTCGGCCATGTCCACCCAGTTCAGCACCTCGTCCACCCGGTCGTCGATAAAGTAAGGGTCGATGTTGATGACCTTCATGACAAAGGCCAGGTTTTCCGCCACCGTTTTGGTCTGGATCAGCCGGAAATCCTGAAAAACGACTCCCAGCGTCCTGCGGTAAAAGGGGACTCTGCGGTGCTTGAGCCGGTCCAGGTCGAAGCTGTTGACCTGGATGCTCCCCTCGGTCAGCGGCTCTTCCTTGGTGATGAGCTTAAAAATAGTCGTCTTTCCAGAACCCGACGGTCCAACCAGAAAGACGAACTCGCCATCCTTCACCTGGAAGGTGGCGTCCTCAATGGCGAACTGCTCTGCCCCTTTGTATCGTTTGGAAACATGCTGGAAGTCGATCATGCTACAATATCCTGTCTAAAAAACGATTCGATGAATAGTATAGTAATTTTTTTCACAAATGTCAATACAGGCCGCGCCGCCATTTCGAAAAAAAGAGTGCGCTTTTGGGTCAATTTGTCATTTTACGAGTTGATTCCGCGGGAGACAAGATATTTCTTGACCATCAGCGCCACCTTAAAGGTGATGGCGTCGTCAAACTCCCGCAGGTCCAGACCGGTGAGCTTTTTGATCTTCTCCAGCCGATAGACCAGCGTGTTGCGGTGGACGAAGAGCTTCCGGGCAGTCTCGGAGACGTTCAGATTGTTCTCAAAAAACTTGTTGATGGTGAACAGGGTCTCGGAATCCAGCGAATCAATGGGATTCTTTTTAAAGACCTCCTGGAGGAACATCTCGCAAAGGGTGATGGGCAGCTGATAGATCAGGCGTCCAATGCCCAGGTTGTCGTAGTTGATGACGTTGCGCTCGGTGTCGAACACCTTGCCCACTTCAATGGCCATCTGCGCCTCTTTGTAGGACCGGGCCAGGTCCCGCAGGTGCTCGGCCACAGTGCCGATGCCGATGACGATGCGCTGTTTCAGCTCGGTGGAGACGGTCTCCTCGATCTGCTGGGCGGTTTTGATCAGCTCCTTGCCGCTGACGCCCTCCTGGATCTGCTTGACCAGCACCACGTCGTTTTCGTTGACGGAGATGACGAAGTCGTTCTGCCGGTTGGGGAACATGGCCTGCACCGCGTCCAGCAGGGCTACGTCCGCGCTCTCCATGGGCCGCACCAGGAACACCGCCCGGGGCACGTCGGTGGCGAAGTGCAGCTCCTTGGCCCGGATGTAGATGTCGCCCAGCAGGATGTTGTCAGTGAGGATGTTTTTGACGAAAGCGGTCTTGTCGTATTTTTCCTCGTAATAGCTCTTCACGCCGTTGAGGGCCACCGCCGCCATGTTGCAGATCAGCTTGGCCTCGTCGTCGTCTCCCCGGACGAACACCGCGTAGTCGAACTGGGCGCTCCAGCCGCTGAGGGATTTGAAGGTTTTTCCGTCGATGACAACGGTGGAATCCCGGTCGCCGTTCAGCGTTTCCACCGTGTTGGGCCAATGCTCACCAATAATGGGAAGGTCATTGCACGCAATGACATTGCCCTCGATGTCGATGACACCGATGGCGCGGTCTGTACTTTCTTTCATTTGCAGTACAATGCTCTGAAACAGTCTGCTGGACATACTGCCGCTCCTCCTTCTCAGGTCTCTTTCAGGTCTTTCTTCTGGTCGTTCGCTTTTTTAATCGTCTTTTATTATAACGGGTTCTCTTCGCAATTTCAATAGTTTTCTCCAAAATTTTTGTGGAAATTGACGAATCACTTTGCCAAATCGCCGCCAGTTTTCCCCTTGACTTTCCGGGTCTCCTCCTCCGTCAGGGGCCGCCACGCCCCCGGCTCCAGAGCCTCGTCCAGCGTCAGCGCGCCCATGGAAAGACGTTTCAGATACTGCACCGGCTTCCCCCGGGCGGCCAGCATCCGTTTGACCTGGTGGAACTTCCCCTCCCGAAGGGTCACAAGGCACCGGTCCGGCCCCAGCCGCTCCAGCCCGGCACTCTGGCAGACCAACCCGTCCCCCAGCGTCATCCCGGCGGCGAAGGCGGCGACGTCGTCCTCGTCCACCGTGCCTTCCGTCTCGGCGTAATAGACCTTGTCCACGTGGGATTTGGGGGCCAGCAGCCGATGGGCCAGCGCCCCGTCGTCGGTGAGAAGCAGCAGGCCCTCGGTGTCCTTGTCCAGCCGCCCCACCGGACGCAGCTGTTTCCGCCGCAGCTCCTGGGGCAGCAGGTCCAGCACCGTGGGCTGCCGCCGGTCCTCCGTGGCGGTCAGGACGCCACCCGGCTTGTTCATCATAATATATGTGTATTTTTGCCAGACCACCGGCTGACCCGCCGCCGTCAGGGAGGACTGCGCCGGATCCACTTTGGCCTCCGGCTGCTTCACCACGGCCCCGTCCACCGTGACCTGTCCCCGCCGGATCAGGTCCCGGGCCTCCTTCCGGCTCCACAGGCCGGTGTCGGCCAGCAGCTTGTCCAGCCGCAGTTGTTCCGCCATGGCGTCCTCCTTCGGTGCGGGAGCGGCCAACGTTCCAAACTGGCCGCCGAATCGGTTGACAAATCCCCGCTGTTGGGGTATACTAGAAATAGAAATAAGGGCGTTGCCCGGCAACGGCTGGCCCTTATAGCTCAGTTACAGAGGTAACCGCCAAGGTTAGGGTCCAGGGCGGTTACTTCTTTTTGTTATTGTAATAGATCGTCAGAAACAATCCACACAAGCCGATGATTACCAAACAGAATTCGTAAAATTCCGAAGTCGTCATAGGGCAGACCCCCTTTCATCAAGACAGGGGGCAAAAGAAGCTGCCCCCTGGTCAGGGGCCAACCGCAACCGTATTTGGGTAACGCCCGGTTCCCCAACGGAGAACCATATTTAGCATACCATCTTTTTTTGCTGAATGCAACAAAAATCAACCGCTGTCAGGAAAGTTCTTGCAACGCGATGGCAAGGCATCATTGCACATTGCTCATTGCAAATTGCAAATTATTCACTCCCCCGCTTCTGACAGCTCCGCCAAAATCATCTCAAAGTACAGCTTATGGACGAAGGAGCAGATGGCGTGGTTCAGCAGCGCCTCCTGAGAGACGCTCCCCATCTCCATCGGCTGCCGCAGATCGGTACTGCCGCTCACGGCGCGAACCGCCTGCTCCACCTGCTGGCAGAAAGCGTCGTACCCGGCCTCGATGCTCCCCTCCCGGCTCTGCACCGCCAGCAGCTGCCGCACCTCCGCGATGGAGAGGACCTTTTTCAGCAGACAAGTCAAAATCAGCTGGGCCAGCTGCTCCCTGCGGTAACGCTTCTTCACCGGCGGGGCGATGACCTTGAGCTTGACGTAGTTGTTGACCATCGTGTCGGTCACAGCCGTCTCCCCCAGGAAAAACGGGGCCAGATAGCCGTTGGTCAGCTCCACCAACTGGTCTTTGTACAGCTCCAGCGTGGGCAGCTGGCTGTAGCGTGGGAGTCTGGCCTCCTGCAAGCCCTGCGCAAACGCCTGATTGGGTTCCATTCTGTCGGCCCTCCTTACAGAGTCAAAACATACAATTCCTGTGTTCCTCTCCATTATACTGCAAAACTGCCGGTTGTCAATAGTACGCCGCTTTCTGTCACTTTATCTCTTTCACCCTGTTATCTGATATGAAACACCACGTCTTGGGGTGGATCGCCTTTTTCACGGTTTATTCACAGAACATTTGCATTTTTCTCTTTCTCTTTTCCTCTTTTCTGTTATACTAAAGAGATACTGTAAGCTGTGTATTTGGCGCTTTTGTCCGCTGTTTGGAGGATCTCATGGAGCTTCTCTTATCCCTGAAAACTGCATTTCCGCTGGTCATTGCCCTGCTGGTGAACCTGGCGCTTTCCCTGGCGATTTACCGTCAGTGGCGCAGACTGCGCCAGCCGCTGCAAACCTACCAGGGCGTTCTGCTGGCGGTCCTCTCCTGCTGGGCGGCGGCAGCGGTGGTGCTGGTGCTGCTGTTCCCCGGCAACACCTCCGGCCAGGCCAACCTGTATCTGCTGAGTACCTTCCGCTCCGCCTGGAACCAGTGGTCACTGACGGAGCTGCTGCAAATCCTGCTGCAATTCGCCCTCTTTTTGCCTCTGGGCCTGTTGGCCGCCCTGTTGGGGGAGCCGTTCTGTCGCCTGCGCTGGCTGCTGCCGGTCTCCGTCTCCTGCACGGCGACGCTGAGCTGTGCCAAATTCGCTCTGGAGCGGGGCAGCTTCACTCTGGACGACCTGCTGCTGAACACCTTGGGTGTCCTGACGGGCTTCTTCCTGGGCAAGCTGATTTGGACCGTCTGGCACAAAGAGCGGTTGGGACCGCCGCTGGTCAAGGCGCTGGTGCTGCCGGTGTGCTGTCTGGTGGCGCTGGGCGGCGTCTTTTCGGTCTACTACGGCAGCGAGTTTGGCAACCTGGCCCTGTCCCCCTCCCATCGGCAGCCCATGGGAAGCGTGACCGTGACGGTGGATGCCGATCTCTCCGAAGCGGAGGGCACCGCCTCCGTCTACCGAAACGCCATCGCCAGCACCGCCCGCCCCGGCGACACCATCGCCTCTCTGCTGGCTGCCGAGATGAACCTGAACCTGTCCTCTACCGTCCTCCAGACCGGCCAACAGCGGCAGTTCACACTGACCGACCAGGAGGGACGGGAGTACGCCTTTTCCATCTCCCTGCGGGACGGCAGCTGGCGGTTTTCCTCCCAGGGGGACGAGGCCGTCTCCGTCTCCGGTTCGCTGGACAGCGTCCGCTGGCGGTGGGAGAGCTGGCTGACGGAAAACCAGCTGCTGGACCGGGCCGCCGTCTACAGTCTGGACGACAGCGGCAGCCTTCGCTGGGACATGAGCGCCCCGGAGGACCTGGCCGCCTATCAAAATGACTTTACCGCCGGGTCGCTGGTCATCACCCTGACCCGGGGGGACGTCCCGGCCAGCATTACCAGCAATATGGCCACCTATCAATATGTCAGGGAGGCGGAGATCCTCTCCCCCGCCGAAGCCTGCCAGCTCATCGAGCGGGGGCGTTTTTCCTGGGGGCAGGCCCTCCAGCGAGGGGACCAGCTGACCGTCACCGGCTGTCAGCTGACCTACGCCACCGACTCCAAGGGGTATTTCCAGCCGGTCTACACCTTTTCCTGTACCGTCAACGGGGAGGAGACCGAAGCCATCTCCGTTTCCGCGTTAAAATAAGCGATTGTTTACCTTCTGCCGTCTGACCTGTTTGCTTTTTCGAGCGGGCCAGGCGGCGTTTTTTTCTGCCCTGGCGGAAGGGGAGATATGCTTTTCGGCGGGTCTCGCGCGGCAGCGCCTGTTAAACATTTATGTATTTTTAAGACATTATTTAAAGTCGCAAGTGATTCATCGTTTAAAATTGTGGAAATCTTTTAATTTGTCACGATATCGAATCCTATTTTTTGCATATTTTTTCAAATTTCTAATTTTAAACAAATTTTTATCTTTTGGTCTTTAACTTTTTATATCGGTTTTTTCAAGTATGTATATAATAAAAAAATATTTTGTCTTATTTTGACGATTTTGGTCAAAGGCAGGGGAAAATTGTTACGATATGCGGAAATTTCGTTGTTTATGTCGCACAAAAACGGCGGATATTGGTTGTCTTATTTCGTCATTTATGTTACATTATTGGAGAAGAACCCCTCCCGCCCCACATTGCCGGGGCGCAGGAGGACCAATCTATCATAACCAATCAAAAGGAGACGGGATGATGAACACAACAAGAGTGATGATCGCGGACGCAGACGAAGAGTTTCGCACCCTGCTGGGCGAAATGATCGACAGGGAGGACGACATGGAGGTGGTTTTCTCCACCGAGGACGGCGAAAAGGCCATCAACTGCCTGCAAAGCACCCCTGACATAGACGTGCTGGTGATGGACACGGTGTTGAAAAACATGGACGGGCTGGAACTGCTGGGTGAGATGAGCCGGATGCAGAGACCTCGGCCCCTGACGCTGGTGCTGTCCAACTTCCTGCGGGGGAACCTGGTCAACCAGGCGGCGGATCTGGGCGCGGACTTTTTCCTGCTCAAGCCCTGCCGCACCTCCGCCGTGATAGAGCGCCTGCGGCAGCTGCGGGGCGTGAAGCCCAGCCGTCCTCAAAACGAGAGCCTGGAGACGCTGGTCACCTCCATCATCCACGAGATCGGCGTCCCTGCCCACATCAAGGGCTACCAGTACCTGCGGGAGGCCATTCTCATCACCATCGACAACATGGACGTCATCAACGCCGTCACCAAGGTGCTGTACCCGGAGGTAGCCAAGCGCTACGGCACCACCGCCAGCCGGGTGGAGCGGGCCATTCGCCACGCCATTGAGGTGGCCTGGGACCGGGGCGACATCGAGACCCTGCAAAAGTACTTCGGCTACACCGTGTCCAACGCCAAGGGCAAACCCACCAACAGCGAGTTTATTGCCATGATCGCCGACCGGCTCCAGCTCCAGCAGAAGGCCCGCTGACGGTTACAAAAAGGGAGCGCTACGGTTCTCTCACTCGCAGCGCTCCCTGTGGAAAAAGGAATTGACAAACCCCGCCTTTGCGGGTATACTAAAAGCAGAATAAGGGCGCTGTCCGGCAACGGTTAGCCCCCAAGATTACGTTACAAGAAGTAACCGCACTTATTGGGAGTAGGGGCGGTTACTTCTTTTTATTCAGCAACTGTATGAACAGGTTGCAAATGCCGATGATAACGAGGCAAAGTGTGTAAACTTCCATCGTACTCATTGGGCAGTCACCCCCTTTCCGTTGAGAACGGGGGCAAGAAGCTGCCCCCGCAGAGGGGGCCAACCGCCGTCGTATTTGGACAGCACCCGGTTCTCCGAAGAGAACCATAGACAGGATAACACAGAATTTGACGGAACGCAACCTAAAAACCGACAAAAAAACCGCTCCGGCGCAAGCGCCGAGGCGAAAAAGAAATTGACAAACCCCGCCTTTGCGGGTATACTAAAAGCAGAATAAGGGCGCTGTCCGGCAACGGTTAGCTCCCAGATTTGGCTAAGAAGTAACCGTATCCGGAGGCAACTGGGCGGTTACTTCTTTCTATCCAGCAACTGAATACACAGATTGCAAACGCCGATAATGACCAAGCAAAGCTGTAAAACTTCGGATGTACTCATCAGGCAGACCCCCTTTCCTCAGATCGGGGGCAAAGAAGCTGCCCCCGTGATAGGGAGCCAACCGCCGTCGTAAAAGGGAACCCCACCAAAGCCCAGCGAAGCGGGTTTGGTGGGGAGAGGAGCCGCAGCGAAATGAGTGACCTTTCGCGCTTGCGCGGAAGGGAATGATATGGAGCTTGTGGCGACGACAGCACCCGGTTCTCCGAAGAGAACCGCAGACAGGATAACACAGAATTTGACGGAACGCAACCTAAAATCTGCAAAAAACCGCTCCGGCGCAAGCGCCGAGGCGGTTTTTGCAATTCACATAGAACTCAATCCGTTGTGGCTGCGTCATCCTGCTTCGCCGCCCGCCGGGGACGGAGGAGCAGCTGATAGACCAGCACCCCGCCGGCCCCCACCACGCACAGAAACGCCACCAGCTGGGAGACCCGGATGCCGGTGTTGAACAGATACAGGCTGTCCGTCCGCAGGCCCTCGATCCACACCCGACCCAGGCCGTACCAGAACAGGTAGAAGGTGAAGAGCATCCCGTTGAACTTCCGGTGTCTGCGGATGACGAAGTAGAGCAGCGCCAGCCCCACCGCGTTCCATAAGGACTCATAGAGGAAGGTGGGGTGGACCTCGATGTACTCCCCGGTGTTCAGGGTCAGGCCCATCCGCCAGGGGGCGGAGCAGGCGGAGCCGTAGGCCTCCTGGTTGACGAAGTTTCCCCAGCGGCCCAGGGACTGGCCGATGAGCAGACCGTAAGAGCAGGCGTCCGCCATAGCGGGGAAGCTGCATTTGCGCACCAGGCAGAAGATCAGGCAGGTCAGCACTGCGCCGATGATGCCGCCGTAGATGGCGATGCCGCCGTCCCAGATGGCGATGGCCTCCCTCCAGTTAAAACTGCCGTCCGCCGTGGTGTACAGTTCCAGATAAAACACCACGTAGTAAATCCGGGCGCAGATGATGCCGATGGGCGCGGCGAGGATAAGCATATCCAGCAGGTCGTCCTGATCGACCCCCAGGCAGGGAGCCTGCCGGTAGCTGAACGCCACCCCCAGCAGAAAGCCCACGGCGATGATGACGCCATACCAGTAGATGTCCTTCCCGGCAAAGGAAAAGGCCACCCGTTGGATATGAAAGGTCAGGCCCAGGCCGGGGAAGGTGATTGGATTCATAGGAAAGACTTCCTTTCTTAGTTCGTGGATGGTTGCAGGGCTATTCCCCCGCCACCACCGCCAGGGTCATCCGCTCCGGGCGGAGCAGCTCGTCCAGGAAGGACAGCGTCTCCTCCCGCCCGACGCCGTCGAACAGCTCCGGGAAGCGGTAATAGTGATAGCCGTTGAACTGGCCCTGGGCCAGTTGGACGCAGCAGTGGTCAAAGCTGTTCAGCCGCCGCACCCGTGGGCCGTAAACCGCCTTTTTGCACCGGCAGAACCGCTCCATTGAGATTCCCTCCCGGCGGATGCGCGCTCCCTCGTCCAAAATGGCCTGTGCCACCTGCTCCGGGTCCGGGCTTTCCCCGCCCAGGGCCAGGAACGCCGCGCCGGGATAGTCCTCATAGGACTGGTCGAACCGCTTGTTGATAAGGCCCTGGTCGTAGAGCCGCTGGTACACCGGGCTGGACTGGCCGCAGAGCAGCTCTCCCGCCAGCTCCCCCAGCAACTGGAGCCGCAGGTGTTCCTCCCCCTGGGGGTGGGGCGCACCCTTGAAGCCCACCAAAAAGTTGGGGGCGGACACCGCCATCTGGGTTTTGACGGACGACTGGGCCGCAGATAAATCCTCGGCGGGGCCGTAGTCCTTCACCGGCGGTTCCCCTTCCGCGCCCTGTCCGGCGGACAGGGCCATTCGCGCGACTGCGGCCACCTGCTCCGGGTCCACGTCCCCGGCCACGCACAGCGCCATGTTGCCGGGGCGGTAAAAGGCCCGGTGGCAGTCGTCCAGCGTCTCCGCCGTGATGCCCGCGATGGACTTCAAACTGCCCGCCACCGACACCCGCAGGGGGTGGGTGCGGTACAGCCCCTCCAGCAGATTGTGGTACAGCCGCCAGCCGGGGTCGTCCTCTACCATCTGAATTTCCTGGCCGATGATGCCCCGCTCCTTCTCCACCGACTCCCGGGTGAAATAGGGGGTGGAGACGAAGGAGAGCAGCATCCGCAGGTTGGCGGTGAAGCGGTCGGTACACTCGAAGTAATACCCCGTCATCGCCGGGCCGGTGAAGGCGTTGGGGGACGCGCCGTTAGCGGAGAGCATTTGCAGGGCGTTGCCCTGGGGGGTGTCGAACATCTTATGTTCCAGATAGTGGGCGACCCCGGCAGGGGTCTCCCGCCGCTGCCCGTCCACCTGATAGCGCATGTCCATGCCGCCGTAGTTGGCGGCGAAGAAGGCGTAACGCTTCTCAAAGCCCGGCCTTGTCACCACGTAGATGGGCAGTCCGTTTTCCAGCCGCTCAAAGTAACAGGTCTCCCCCAGCCGGGGGAACTGGGTCCGCTCCATCATGGCTGTGCCTCCTCTCCCTCCGGGCCGCGCAGGGTATACACCGTGTCCAGCCGCAGCTTCTGAGCCGCCTCAATGACCTCTCCTCTCGTCACGTCTCCCAGCAGTTGGGCCAGCTCCTGAGGGGCAAGCCACATTTCAGAGAGCGCCTGGCTGAGCCAGTAATCCTCTTGAGCGCTCTGGTTATCGGCCATAGTGCGATAGGCCCGGATCATGGCGCGCCGGGCGGCGTCCAGCTCCCCGTCGGTGAAGTCTCCCGCCTGCACCGCCGCCAGCTGGCGCAAAATCTCCTCCTCCGCACGGGCCAGGTTGTCAAAGGCCACGCCGCACTGGACGTACAGCAGCCCCTTGTGCTTGTCCAGACCGGAACTGGCGTAGTAGCACAGGGACAGCCGCTCCCGCACGTTGAGGAACAGCTTGGAGGTGGGAGTGCCGCCGAACAGGGCGTTTGCCACCACCAGGGCCGGGTAGCCCTGACCGCTGAGGGTGCAGCCCGTGCGGAAGCCCATCACCAGCTTGCCCTGGGTCACGTCCAGATGGTCAGTGACGTTCCGACGCTCTCCCGGCTCCACCCGCCAACGGGTCAGGGGCGGTTCCGGCCTCCCCTGCCGGGGCAGGTCCCGCAGGGCCTCCCGCCAGACCAGTTCCATCCGCCGGGGGCTGGCGGAGCCGCAGTAGTAAAGCTCCACCTGGGCGGCGGGCAGCAGCTGCCGATAGTGCCGGTCCAGCTTGGCGACGCCGATTTTCTCCGCCGCCGCCAGAGAACCGAGACGGCCCACGCCGAAGTCCTCCCCGGCGCACATTTCCTCCACCAGCCGCCGCAGGGCGTACTGGCGCTTGTCGTTGACGACGCTTTTGATGTCGTCCATCAGGTTGGCCCGCTCGCTGCTGACATAGTCCGCCCGGAGCCGCCCGTTGCGGGTGGCGGGCCGCAGCAGCAGGTCCCCCAGCAGCTCGGCCTCCCGGTCCAGCAGGGACGTTTTCTCCGGCGTCAGGCCGTCGTCCAGAAAGGTGGCCGCGAAGCCGAAGCACTGGCTCTCTCCCCGCTTGGTGACGGTGGGTTCCAGCACGCCGCCGTACAGCTCCTCCAGCGCCGCTGCCAGCTGCTGCCGGTTCGGCCAGCGGGCCGTGCCCCGGCACAGCACCTGGGGCAGCAGGGCGTTGAGGGCGGCAGTCTCCGCCTTCAGCGGCGTCACCAGCCGCAGCGCCCAATAGCTGCTCTTGAATTTTTTCGTCTGAACGCAGGTCAGATGGACCCCCGGCATCAGCTCGGTGCGGTGAACCTCCTGCATACGTCTCACCTCCGTGTTAGCTGTTGGCTGTTAGCTTTTAGCTATTAGCTAGGTTGTGCTTAACAGTTTGCTCTGCGCTTTTGGTTCGCAGCTCGTAACTAACGGCTGACAGCTTCTCTTTTGTTGAAGATTATTATACAGGACAGGCAACCGTTTTTCAAGAGAAGAACCATTTCACTGGACTTTTCGTTTTATGCTCTGCGTTTTTGCTTCGCAGTGCGTAACTAACGGCTAACAGCTAAGAGCTAATGGCTACTCATCACCACCACAACGATTTCACTTTCCTCCGGCAGTTCCGCCAAATCTATCCCCTGCCCGGCGGGTGCGCCGTTGACCGTCACAGATTCCGCCGCGCCCCGGGAGACGCGAAGGTGCAGCAGCTTGTCCTCCAGCCGCCAGTCAGCCTGATAGCCCCGCCAGCTTTGGGGCAGTCTGGGCTGGACGAAAAGCCGATTTTCCCGGACCCGCAGGCCCAGCAGTTCCTCCGTGGTGGCCCGGCAGAACCAGGCCGCCGCCCCGGTGTACCAGGTCCAACCGGCCCGGCCCTGCTGTCCCTCGGCGGTGGAGACGTCCCCCGCCAGCACGTAAGGCTCACCCTGATAAATTGTATGGTCGGCTCCCTCCGGCAGCAGCGTTTGCAGCAGCTCCCAGCCCTGTTCCGTCTCCCCCAGCTGGAGGGCGGCCATGGCCAGCCAGACGGCAGCGTGAGTGTACTGCCCGCCGTTTTCCCGGACGCCGCCGGGGTAGGCGCTGATATACCCCGCCGGAATTTCCCGGAAGGGCGGGTCCAACAGGGCCACGGTGCGGTGTTCCCGGTCATAGAGCCGATCAATGGCGGCCTGTACCGCCTGCCGCCCCCGCGCCGGGGAGGGGTTGGGGGCAAAGACGGAAAAGCTCTGGGCGATGGAGTCAATGCGGCACTCCCGGCTCTCCCGGCTGCCGATGGGGTTCCCCGCGTCGTCGTAGGCCCGGCGATACCAGCCCCCATCCCAGGCTTGGTCGGCTTTGGCGGCGAGGCGGGCGGAGAGCTTGCGGTAACGCTCCCGCCGTTCCCCGTCGCATAGGGCGGAGAACTCGTCCAGCACCAGCGACAGGAACCAGGTCAGCCAGACGCTTTCGCCCCACCCCTCCCGGCCCAGCCGGTCCATGCCGTCGTTCCAATCGCCATGTCCCATCAGACAGAGCCCGTGTTCCCCTACGCCGCGGCCCAAACAGCACTCGATGGCCCGGATACCGTGCTCCAAAACGGTGCCCGTCTCGTCGGAGGGGGCGGCTTCTTCATACCGCTGTTCCTCGCCCCTTTGCAGGGGCCGGGAGACCAGCCAGGGGGTCTTTTCCTCTAAAAGCGACCTATCCCCGGTGACAGACACCCACCGGCACAGACTGTAAGGCAGCCACAACAGGTCGTCGCTGATGCGGGTGCGCACCCCCCGCTCGCTCTGGGCCAACGGGTGCCACCAGTGCTGAGCGTCCCCCTCCCGGTACTGGTGGCGGCAGCAGCGCAAAATTTGCTCCCGCGCCAGCGCCTTGCCGTTGGGCAGCAGACCGCACACGTCCTGCAACTGGTCCCGGAAGCCATACGCGCCGCCGCACTGGTACAGGGCGGAGCGGGCCAGCAGGCGGCAGGCGATGACCTGATACCGGCCCCAAAAGCTCAGGTAGTGGTTCAGCGCCGGGTCGGGGGAACGGAGGGTGAAGCACCCGGCCTGTTCCTCCCAGTGGCGTTTCGTCTCCTCCAGCAGCCGCCGCACCTCGGATGGGGCCACGGGCAGCGGGGTTTCCAGCCCCGCCGCCAGCACCAGCTCCCGCTCTAAAGGCAGCTGGGCGGTGAAGGTGTAGTTGTTCTCCCGTCCGGTCAGCTCCAGCGGCCCGGTGGCGGAAAAGCGCAGAATCTCGCCGGGAAAGTCCGTGTTGGCGGGGTTTTCTGCCCAAAGTTCTCCCTCGTGGGGAGTGACAACGACATAGTTCCGTCCCCGGACCCGGGGGGACATCTGCAATTCCACCCGCCAGCGGAGCGCCGCCCCCGGCCCGAAGCCGGAGGTCTCCACCAGAAAGTACCGGGCCGCGCCGGTGGGCGGCACAAAGGCGGTGAGGGAAACTTTTTTGTTCCCCCAGCGCTTCTCCCAGGCAGCGAAGCCGGGGCCGTACCGGATGACGGTGGAAACGCCGTCCTGGGCGGCGAAGAGAGAGACTTCCTCCCCGCCGTCCACCACCCACAGCCGCTCCGGTCCCTTGTGGGCGGTGGGGTCGTTGCGCCAGGGGGTCAGCTTGTTCTCGTGGGCGTTGGCGGCCCAAAGGTGGCCAGTGCCGCAGTCGTCCGCCGTCCAGCCAAAAGCGCCGTTGGTGAGAACGTGGCTCCACCGCCGGGGCAGGAGGCCCCCGTTGGTCTCCAGCACGAAGGTGTTCCCCTCCCACCGCCAGGCGGGTTCCCCTGCCGGGCGCAGGGGAACGGCGGGGAGCGGGGTACACTGAAATTTGCTCTCCGGTTCTCCAACGGGGCCAATCAGGTCGGCCATGCCGGTAACGGTTTCCACCGCCGCGCCTGTGGCGGGGATCAGATGGATACCGCCCTTTGCGCCTAAATACTCTGTCAGGCGCAGAGTTTTACACAGTTCGGTCAGCTTTCGGGCCGTGTCCCCCTCCTCCGGCGTCAGCAGCGCCAGGTCGAAGGGCAGACCGCAGCCCCGGAGTGCCGCCCACTGGCGGACGCAGCGGTCCAGCCGCTTTTCCTCCTGCCCGGCGGTCAGCACCGCCCACAGGGGCAGGTCGCCGGAGATACCGTAGGGCCACAGGGCGCTCTGCCCCTTGGGGACGCCGCTTCGGTCTCGGGGGTACAGCAGCCGGGAGGTCAGCTCGTCCAGCTGGCGCTGTGACCCACCGGTCAGGCCGTACCGGGCGGAGATGGCGGAAAACAGGTCCTCGCCGCCGGTTTTGGCCCCCACCAGCAGGCCCTGGGCGGCGTGGAGCGCCCGGTCTCCCTCCCCGGCGGCAAGAGCCAGCCGAAAGGCAGTTTTCCCCGGCTGGAGGGGGAGGTTCAGCCGCAAAACGCAGTTTTCCGTGTCCTCCAACGTGCAGTTGCCCTCCCAGAGGACGGCCAGCGTGGGGGTGGTTTTTCCCTCCCGGGGCCGCCGGGTGAGGACCTCGCCGCCCTCCACGCGTTCCAGCTCCAGCGACAGCCGGGAAAAGGCCCGGTGGGCTTCATAAGCGTCCGCCTCGTCCAGAACCGGCGTCACGCGCAGCTCCAGCAGACCCGCCCGCCGGGTCTCCGCCGTCCACTCCTCCAGCAGTCCGCCAGCCGACAGGGTCAACCGCCGATGAATGGTAACGCCGCCCCGCTGTACGGACAACTCCGCCGTTCCTGCGGAGAACCGCCAGCGCAGCTCTTTCCCGGCGGGGCCTGTGGGGAAGAGCCGCAGCTGCTCCTTCCCGTCCCGGAACCGGGCCTCGAGGGGTTCCGCCAGCGGCAGCCCCTCCCGGCAAAGCGTACCGCCGCCCTCGGCGGTCAGGGGCAGGGCCAGCCCCTCCGCCGCCAGCAGGTGACAGGTCGGAGCGGCGGGGTCAAAGCCCTGTCCGGTGCGCAGATATCCCTTGGTTTGCTTCATTTTGTTCCTCTTTTCCGTGATGTGCAGGGGCTTGGGCGGGGTCAGGCCCAGGGGCATCCGCTCCTGCAATAGCCCCCGATAGGCCGCCATGGACGGCTCCGCCAGAAAGCGGCGGCGCATGACGGAAGCGTTCAGGGCGTTGTCGATGGCCAGCAGGCTCATGCCCAGGTGGTGTACCATCCAGCTGCGGACGACTACCGGCTGCTCGCCGGTGAAGTCCACCGCCTCGTAGAAGCCGCACTCCCCCTCGGCTCCCAGGTCGGCCAGCCGCCGCAGGTTCTGGACGGCGCTGTGGGGCAGGAACTCCAGCGCCAAAAACGTGGCGTAAGGGGCAGCCACCCGCATCCGCTCCAGCCCCCGCTGGAGGCCCAGGGGCGGGACGCCGTGGGCCTTGTACTGGTAGTTCTGCTCGCCGTTGAGTTCGGCATAGGCGGACTCGGAAACGCCCCAGGGCAGACCATTTTTCTCCCCCCACTCTTTCTGTGCCCAGGCGCAGAGGGCCAGGGATTCCCACAGGAGGCTCCCCTTCTCCGCCGGGAGCAGCAGGTGGGGCATGAAGTATTCAAACATGGTCCCCGACCAGCTGGCCAGACCAAACCGCCCTTTGAGACAGGTCATGCTCCGGCTCAGCCGCCCCCAGTGGCGGGGCGGCACGTCCCCACGGGCCACCGCCAGATAGCTGGTCTGCCGGGCTTCGCTGGCCAGCAGATCGTACCAGTTCTCGGTGAACGCGCCCTGTTCCACGTCGTAGCCGATGCAAAACAGCTCCCGATCCGCGTCATAGAGGTGTTCAAACTGCATATTGTCCGCCAGCGCCGCCGCTCGCCGGGCCAATACCGGCTCTCCCAGCTCCAACAGGCCCTGTTTCAGGGCGATGAGCGCGCCGCACAGGTTGCCGCTGTCCACGGTGGAGACGTAGCGGGGATAGAGGGGCTGTGCCGTGGCGGTGTCGTACCAGTTGTAGAGGTGGCCCCGCCACTTGTCCAGCTGTTCCAGCGTGTCCAGCTGCTTTTCAATGAGGTCGATCGCCCGTTTTTTCTCCGTCACCCCCAGGTCAGCCGCCGCCAAACAGGACAGCAGCGCGAGACCGATATTCGTGGGGGAGGTGCGCCGGGCGGGACCCAGGGCGGGCAGCTCCTGCACGTTGTCCGGGGGCAGGTAGTGGTCCTCTGGGCGGAGCCATGTGTCGAAGTACCGCCAAATCGCCTGGGCCTGTTCGGTCAGGTATGCTTTTTCCTCAGTGGTGAAGGGGGATTTCGGTTTTTCCGCTTTGGAAAGTCCCCCCAGCAGCACCGGCGCGGCCAGCCACCCAAGCCCCAGCAGCTTGCCCCCCAGACCGGGGGCCAGCAGGAGCAGCAGCACCCCCACCGCTATCCCCGGCAGCCAGAAGCGTTTGCCGCCTTTCGCCTGTGAGGACACCGTCCAGTCCAGCAGCCCCCGGTGGGTCGCGGCGACACGCCACAGGGCGGTGCAGGCGGCGGAGAGGCCCACCCAACTCTCCGAGGGCAGCCAAAGCAGCCGCACCAGCCCCCGCAGCGCCGCCCCGGTGACGGGGCCGTACCCACGGCGGAATGTCCGCTGGCGGCAACCCCGAAATCCCCGCAACGTCCAGCCCAGCGCCGCCAGCAGCAGGTCAAATCCCAACACCACCAGCGCCAGTCCCCCGCAGAACCGCCGGTTGGCAGTCGGTTTCAGCGCACAAATGAGAAACAGCGCCGTCACCGCCG
Source organism: Clostridiales bacterium (assembly GCA_020859945.1). GTDB lineage: Bacteria > Bacillota > Clostridia > Oscillospirales > Oscillospiraceae > Onthomonas. The sequence goes on from JAJBVG010000043.1 coordinate 38,361, forward strand.
CCGGGAGCAGGCTTCGGCGCAGGTTGTCCAGCAGCTTCCACTTGTCGATGGGGGAGAGGGGGTTGGGAACGCGCTCCCCCGCCTGATTGGGGACGCGGCCCGCCAGCCAGCGGGCGGCCTGCCAGTCCCCCCGTACCCAACGGTGCTGGCGGCGGAAATAGCCCTCTGCCGTGGGCGGGAAGCCGTCGGCCAGCTCCACCTCCCCGCAGAAGCCCGCCCGGAGGACGCAGCCCTCCAGCAGGTCGTGGGAGAGGATGCGGTTTTCCGGGAACCGCCCGGTCAGGCACCGCTCCGCCGCCGCCACGTCCAAAATGCCCTTGCCGCAGTAGCTGGCCCGATCAAAGAGGTCGTGGTACAAATTCGCCGCCCCTGCCGTGTAGGGGTCGCTGCCGCTGCCGCCGCAGAACAGAGCGGCGAAGGGGGTGGCGTTGGCGTCCTCCAGGTCGGTGGTCAGCCGGGGCTGGAGCAGCCCATAGCCCCGGACGACGACGTTGCGCTTTTCGTCCACCACGGGCCGGTTCAGGGGGTGGAGCATGGCCCCCGCCAGCCGTCGCACCCCGTCCGGCCCCAGCCGGGTGTCGCTGTCCAGGGTCAGCAGGTACGCCGTGTTTTGCAGCCCCGCCCGGTCCCCGGCGCGCACCTCCAGCGGGGTGGCTTTGCCCCGCAGCAGGGCCAGCAGCTCCAGCAGCGCCCCCCGCTTGCGCTCCCAGCCCCGGTAACAGTTGTCCCGCTGCACATAGGTCTGCTCCCGGGTGAACAGGTAAAACCGCCCGCCGTAGAGGTCGTTCAGCCGGTCAATTTGTCGTTTGGCCCCCTGGAGCCGGGCTTCGCCGCCCACCCCCTGGGGGAAGCGGCTGTCGGGCAGGTCGGCCAGCAGGCCGTAGTTCACCTGCGTTCCAGCGGAGCGGTTGGCGAGAAAATACTGCTCCAGCCGGGCGGAAAGCTGTTCCGCCGCGTCGTCCCCGGTCAGCACTGCGCAGATGACGCAGAGGGTCTTGCCCTCCGGCGGGACGCCGTCCTCCAGCGCCAGCCGGAACACTGGGCGGGGTTTGACCAGGCGCAGGGCGGCGAAGTCCACGCTCTTTTTCACCAGCTCCGACACTGGCAGCAGCGCCGCCACCGCCAGCCACCACACCCCGCCGAGCCAGCCAATAAGCGCGGACAACGCCAGCGTCAGCAGTCCCAACAAGCAGGGATACCACCGGCCCTTCCCCGCCGGGGGAAAGAGCAGAAACCCGACGTGTTGCCCCTCTGCCTGGGCCTGTTCCAGCAAGGTTTGCGCAAACGCGCCCTCATCCTTCCCGGCGCGGTGGGCCAGCTTCGCCAGCCGGGTCCGGTAACGCCGCCGCCCCTGTCGGCTGGTGCGGAGGTAAATTTCGTCCCGGGCGAAAACGGTGTGAATTTGGCTCAGTTCCTCCAAAAAATCAGAATAATCTTTGCCGGTGAACAGCCCCAGGTCGGCGAAACAGGCTTGCAGCTCCTCCACCGCGCCGTCCGCCTCCAGATGGGCGGCAATTTCCCGCACCTGGCGGACGACCCCCAAAATCAGGCAGGGAAACAGGGCGCACAGCTCGTTTTCCCACAACGGCGCGGCGGACTGGACCCCCCGGAGGTAAGCCAGCAGGGTGTCAGCCGTCCACGCCCCCGCTTCCCGGGCCACAAGCTCCCCCAGGCGCTGCACCCGGGCGCAGCGGCCACGGAGCCGCACCGCCGGGAGCCGTCCCAGGCCCCGGAGCTTGGCTGCGGCCTCGTCTCCCTCCCGGCGCAGCAGCCAGAGCTGGTCCAGCAGGAACTGCGCCGCGGGATGCTCGTCCCCGTCCGTATCCAGCCTGCGGCAGAGGGCAAGGAGGGCGGTCAGGTCCCCTTTGCCCTGACGGGCGATGGTCCTGGCGGAGACAGCGCCGTCCAGCAGCCACTGTCCGGCTGTGCGTTTTCCCTGTTCTGTCGCGTCGTTTTGTCTCATCTCTGGGTCCTCCCCGGCTTTATGGTAATTTGGTTGTCCTTTTGAATCAGCCTCGATAGTTTCACATACCTGTAGGGGCGGCCCCTGGCCGCCCGCGGGAACTGAGTTCTTTCTCCGGGCGGCCCCGGGCCGGCCCGACAACTACGGTGGGAAAAGGGGGGGCCATTCAAAGGAATGTGGGCGGGCATGGTTCCAACCGGTCGCGGATGCG
>JAJBVG010000043.1:40544-58837 GCA_020859945.1 Clostridiales bacterium
TTTGCATTTTGTTGTCCCTTTTCAACCCCCCCCTTTCCTTCCACCCCCCCGTCGGGGCGCCCGGTGGCCCCCCGGGGAATTTGCGTTCGTTCCCCGGGCGGCCACGGGCCGCCCCTACACATACGTTGGCAAAAGGGATAACCATACAAAGTAATCTGTCAGGACATGGTACAAACAGCTGATGTCCACCCGTCAAGTGTTCCCATCGTAAGGGAAAAGTATGCTTTCCGGCAAAAATCCGGCAGGATGGGGTCAAACGGGGAAAAGTGTGAGAAAGCTCTTGAAAAATCCCGGCCCATCGGGTATAATAACATCGTTCAATTTCCGGGTGTTGCGCAGTTGGTAGCGCGCCTGCTTTGGGAGCAGGAGGCCGGGCGTTCAAGTCGCCCCACTCGGACCACCTTTATCCGAACGCAGGCGCACAGACGGGCATCGCGTTCGGATAATTCATTTTAAGCGCAAAAACGCGAAACAGGGGGAATGACCCATGAAATATACATCTTTAGAGAGCGCCATTGCAGCCGTTTTCGGCGAGAGCGTCCAGGTGGCGGGCCGCCAGCCGGTGTACGGCGGGGACATCAACCGCTCTTATCGGCTGACCCTGACGGACGGCGCAACTGTCTTTTTGAAGTGCAACGGCGTGAAAAACGTCGCCTTCTTCCAGGCGGAGGAGGCGGGGCTGCTGGCGCTGGCCCGCCCCGGCGTCATCGGGGTGCCGCGCCCTCTGGCCGTGGGTGTGGACGAGGCGAAGGGCATCTCCTTCCTGCTGATGGACTATCTGGAGGCCGCGCCTCAGCGCCGGGGCTACTGGGAGACCTTCGGGCGGGAGCTGGCGCTGCTCCACCGGGCGGAGACGGCGGGGCTGGCTTCGGAGGACGAGACGCTGCCCTTCGGCTTCCGGGAGGACAACTTCATCGGAGCCACCCGCCAGTGGAACACCCCCAAGGCCAGCTGGGTGGCGTTTTTCCGGGACTGCCGCCTGCGCCCTCAGATCCAGATGGCGGAGCGGAGCCTGGACGCGGGGATGCGGGGCCGGTTCGAGCAGCTGCTGGACCGGCTGGACACCTACCTGCCGGAGCCGGAGTTTCCCTCGCTGATTCACGGGGACCTGTGGAGCGGCAACGCCTCCTGCGGGCCGGACGGCAAGGCGTGGATCTTCGACCCGGCGGCCTATGTGGGGCATTACGAGGCGGAGCTTGCCATGACGGAACTGTTTGGCCGGAACCCCGCCGCCTTTTACGACGCCTACCGGGAGGTCAACCCCATCGACGAGGGGTATCAGGACCGGAAGGACCTCTACAACCTCTACCACCTGCTCAACCACCTGAACCTGTTCGGCAGTTCCTACCTCAGCTCGGTGCGGCGGGTGCTGAACCGCTATGCGTGAAACAATTTGGACAAAAACAGCCCCTAAGGTTTACAAAAAGTTCCCAAATGGAAGGGCTTCTTGCCTTGACAGCACAGGTTGAAAAGAGGTACAATGATAGTGGAGAAATTCCGGCCCATTTTTGGTAAAATTGCTACCATCCAGAGGTGAACAGCATGAAAAAAACAGTAACGACCCGGAACGCCGCCCCGGTTTACACCATTGCGGTGGTGTGGCTCATCGGGACCTTCCTGGTGGGCGTCCACAGCATCGTCGGGTATCTGGTGCTGGCGGCGCTCTCCGTGGCGGCCTTTCTGGTGGGGCGGAGAATTTGGCCGGACACGGTGGAAGAGGTCGAGGTGCCGGAACCGGAGCCTGCCGACCCGGAACTGGCCGCGCTGAAAAAGGAGCGGGACCGGGCCATCAGCGAAATTCGCCGTCTGAACGACAACATCGCGGACGAGGACATCAGCCGCCAAATCGACCACATCGAGGCCACCACCCGGAAGATTTTCGACTACATTTTGGAAAAACCGGAGAAAAAGAGCCAGGTGCGCACCTTTTTGAACTATTATCTCCCCACCACCATCAAGCTGCTCAACGAGTACGACCGGATGGACAACCTGGGCGTCTCCGGCGCGAACATCGACAGCGCCAAGCGCAAAATCGAGGGGATGCTGGACACCATTTGTGTCGCCTTCGACAAGCAGCTGGACGCCCTGTTTTCTGACACGGCTATGGACATCTCCGCGGAGATCACCGTGCTGGAACAGATGATGCAGCAACAGGGACTGTCCGGCGGCGGTATGGGCGGAGTTTGAGGTCCGCTAATGTGTATGTAGGGGCGGCCCTCGGCCGCCCGGAGAACCGCTATCTGGATGCGGGCGGCCACGGGCCGCCCCTACAGGTGAGTGGTAACAGTTTGGAGTAAAGTTGTTGGCACTGATGCGAAGGAATCATCAGCTTTGCCTATTCTTTGAGACTTGAGAAAAACTGAGAGAAAACGGAGGAACCTACCATGAGCGAATACACCATCCCCAGCCTGACCCTGACCCCGGAGGAGGACGCGGCCCAGGCTGTCCAGGCCCCCGCCGCCCCCACTCTGACCACCGGCGCTGAGCCTGCGGCAGCCCCCAAAAAGGAGGCGGAGCCTGTGGTAGTAGACGACTCCATGCTCTCCGAGGCGGAGAAAAAGGCCGTCAACGAGTTCGTGGAGAAAATCGACATCACCGACGCCACCCAGGTCATGCAGTACGGCGTGGCGGCCCAGAAGAACATCGCCGCCTTCTCCGAAAACGCCCTGAACCAGGTGCGCACCAAGGATTTGGGCGACATCGGCGACAGCCTCTCCAGCCTGGTGGTAGAGCTGAAAAACTACGACCCCAGCGGGGAACCCCAGAAGAAAAAGGGGCTTTTTGGCCGGGCCAAGGTCAAGGCCGACGAGGTCCGCGCCCAGAACGCCAAGGCCGAGGCCAACGTGGACAAAATCTGTGAGATTCTGGAGCAGCACAAGCTGAACCTGATGAAGGACGTGGCCATGCTGGACCAGATGTACGACCTGAACCAGCAGTATTACAAGGAACTGACCATGTATATCGTGGCCGGCAAAAAGAAGCTGGCCAAGGTCAAGGCGGAGGACCTCCCGCAGCTCCATGAAAAGGCCGTCCAGAGCGGCACCCAGGAGGACGCGGAGGCGTACAACGACTACGCCAACATGGTCCAGCGGTTCGAGAAGAAGATCGGCGACCTGGAGCTGACCCGGATGATCTCCCTGCAAATGGGACCCCAGACCCGGCTGCTGCAAAACAACGACACCGCCATGATCGAGAAAATCGACACCTCGCTGCTGAACACCATCCCCCTGTGGAAGAGCCAGATGGTCATTTCCATGGGGCTGGAGCGCTCCCGTCAGGCCACCGCCGCCCAGAGCGCCGTGACCAACATGACCAACGAGCTGCTGAAAAAGAACTCCGAGATGCTCAAGATGGGCACCATCAACACCGCTAAAGAGGCAGAGCGGGGCATCGTGGACCTGGAGACCCTGCGCAAGACCAACGAGGACCTGATTTCCACCCTGGACGAGGTCATGAAGATTCAGGACGAGGGACGGCAGAAGCGGGCCGACGCAGAAAAGGAACTGGGCAAGATCGAGGGCGAGCTGCGGCAGAAGCTGCTGGAGCTGCGCGCTTAAGGATATTGTAGCAGCAGACAACCCCTCCACCATGCTTCGCATGGTCCCCCTCCCCTTTCAGGGGAGGCAAGAGGGGTAGTTGCTTGAGAGTTGGCTGTTCTTTGCGGGAAAGATTGTACTGTACGGATAAAAGAGAACCGGATAATGTAATCTGCCCGGCAGTTTCCGAAAAAGCCCTCCCCAAACAAACAGGTGAAGCATATGAAATTTTTCAAAAAATTTTCTGTGGCGGTGGTCATCACCGTCCTGGTGGTGGTGGGCTGTCTGGCCTACTCGGTAACGACGGCCCCCGCCAGTCTGCCCGACGTGCAGGTGGGCAACTGGGTCTGCGACGAGGCCAACGTCCTCTCCTCCGACACGGAGACCCAGGTGCGGGACTACAACAGCCGGTTTGACACCAGTTACACCGCTTACGTGGCGGTGGTGACGGTGGACAGCATGAAGGGCTGGGACGCCACCGACTTCGGCAGCGAGGTCTTTGACCGGTGGGAGCTGTACGGCAACGACTTCCTGCTGGTGCTGGACGTGGGCGACCAGGCGGACTACCTCTTCTACGGCAGCAACTACACGGACTTTGACTACGCCTCCTACCTGAGCGAGTACGTAGACCCCTACTTCTACAGTGGGGACTACGACACGGCGGTGCTCTCACTAATGGAGGCAATGGACACCTATCTGGCTGGGAAAAACGGCCAGTCCTCCACCACAGCGTCCGATGAGACCGGCGGCTGGGTGGACGACGCTTATTATGACTACGGTTACAGCTACGAGGACGAATATTCAGGAGGTGAAGCGATCATGAGTATCCTCTTTTTAATCGTTGTGGTGTTGATCATCCTCAACGCCATTGACCGCAGCCGGTACAACCGCTGGTATCGCCAGTACGGGTATATGGACCGGCCCCCGGTGATGTTCACTCCGCTGCTGTTCTGGAACCGGAACCGGTGGCGGCGGCCCCCCAGAGGGCCTGGTGGCCCTGGCCCCGGCCCCGGCGGATTCGGCGGTGGGTTTGGCCCTGGCCCCGGTGCTGGCGGTCCCCGTCCCGGCGGCGGCGCTGGCCCCAGACCGGGCGGCGGCGCCCGACCCCGTTCCGGCGGCGGATTTGGCGGCGGCGGCAGTCACGGTGGCGGCGGCTTCGGCGGCGGAGGCGGCAGCCACGGCGGAGGCGGCTTCGGTGGCGGCGGCGGCAGCCGCGGCGGACACCGGTAAGCGGCTCCAATCCGTCATATTTCAACCAGAAAATACAAACTGTAATCAACTATGACACAGAACACACAGCTCCGGGGGCGCTTCGCCCCCAGCCCCAGCGGGCGGATGCACTTGGGCAACGCCTTTTCCGCGCTGCTGGCCTGGCTCTCCGTCCGCCATGCGGGGGGTGAGATGGTCCTCCGGCTGGAGGACCTGGACCCCGCCCGGTGCAAACCGGCCTACTGCGCCCAGGTGGAGGAGGACCTCCGCTGGCTGGGCCTGGACTGGGACATGGGCGGCAGTCAGGGCGGCGAAGGGTATTACCAGAGCCGCCGGAGCGAGATTTACACAACTTATCTGGAGCAGCTCCGGGCAAAGGGGCTGCTCTATCCCTGTTTTTGCAGCCGGAACCAGCTTCACGCGGCCTCCGCGCCCCACCGCAGCGACGGCGCGCCCCTCTACAGCGGCACGTGTCGGGACCTGACGCCGGAGCAGCAGGCGGAGCGGGCCAAAACCCGCAAGCCCGCCCTCCGCGTCCGCGTCCCGAAGGAAGTTGTTTCCTTCACCGACGGGGTCATGGGGCCACAGGCCCAAAACCTGGCCCGTGAGTGTGGCGACTTCATCCTCCGCCGAAGCGACGGGGTCTACGCCTACCAGCTGGCGGTGGTGGTGGACGACGCCCTGATGGGGGTCACTCAGGTGGTACGGGGAGAGGATCTGCTGGATTCCACCCCCCGGCAGATTTGGCTCCAGCGGCAGCTGGGGTTCCCCCAGCCGGACTACTGTCACGTCCCCCTGCTCTACGGGCAGGACGGCCACCGTCTCTCCAAGCGGCAGCGGGATTTGGACCTGGGGGTCATTCGCGCCAGCGGCGCCCGCCCGGAGGACGTGGTGGGGCGGTTGGCTTGCTGGGCGGGTCTGACCGACCGGCCAGAGCCGATTTCCGCCGGGGAACTGGTGCGGGACTTCGACTGGGCAAAGGTGCGAAAAACCGACATTATCGTGGAGTAAACGCCATGGATGAAAACAAACAAGAAAAAAAGCGGCAGTTGGGGCCGCTGAGCTGGGTGCCGGAGGGCTTTCTGTTTGTGGTGCTGCTGGCAGAGCTGGCGGCGCTGCTGACGGCGGCGCTGAACTGGACCCAGCGGGTGATTTGGGCCGCCATCGTCGCCATTTTGTGGGCGGGGGTGCAGGCCATTCTCATCGCCCTGGCGGTGAAGGGGGAGCCGGTCTCCATCGCCCAGGTGGTGACGGCAATTTTTCGCAGCGTAATCTCCACGGCGCTGATGTTCGCCGTGGCGGTGCTGACGGTCCGCTCCCCTACCCTGACCAACAAGCTGGCCTTCGGGACGGCGGCGGCGGCAATGGCGCTGAATCTGGCGGATCTGGAGCTGCTGCGGAGGAGAATTGGCAATTAGCAATGTGCAATGTGCAATGTGCAATGACCGGAATCCAAACTTCCTGTAGGGGCGGCCCGTGGCCGCCCGGGGTAAGCAGGTGGTTCCTGCGGGCGGCCAAGGGCCGCCCCTACACACACGGTAGTAAAAAGCAAAGCCATTTGCCTTTTTACGCAGCAAATTGCAGAACTGTTTTATGATAGTACAGCTAACAGCATGAATATTTCCTACCATAGCGGAATCAAAGGGATAATCACAAAACCAATTAAAAACCGCTGGAAACGGGAGCAAATCCCTGTTTCCAGCGGTTTTTCGTTATCTATTTTGAGAAATAGTTCACCGGGGCAGACGCACCATATCTGGCGTGATATCCGCCAGCGTTGCCGCGCCGCACATCTGCATGGTGTCCTCCAGCTCTCCGGCCAGCTTCTGGATGTACGCCAGGACGCCCTCCTGGTCGCCGCCATAGACGGCGGTGACGAAGGGACGGGCAATCAGCACCGCGTCCGCACCCAGGGCCAGGGCCTTGAACACGTCCACGCCGGTGCGGATGCCGCCGTCTACCAGCACCTTCACGCCGGAACCCCGCAGGGCCTCCACGATCTCCGGCAGCACCTCGGCGGTGGAGGGACACTGGTCCAGCACCCGGCCCCCGTGGTTGGAAACGACGATTCCGGCGGCTCCCGCCTCTTTCGCCTTCAGCGCGCCCTTGACGGTCATGATGCCCTTGACCACGAAGGGCTTCCCGGCGGCCTCCACCACCTCCCGCAGCTCGTCCACGCTCTTGGAACCGGCGGGCGGGGTCAGTCCCTTCAGGAAGGGCAGACCGGCGGCGTCCACGTCCATAGCCACCGCGAAGGAGTTGGACTGGGCCACCAGCGCCATTTTCTCCCGGATGGTGTCGATGTTCCAGGGCTTCACCGTGGGAACGGCCATGCCGCCGTTGGCGGCGATGGCGGCGGTGGCGGCAACCATCACGTTGGGGTCGCTGCCGTCTCCGGTGAAAGCGGCGATGCCGCCCTTGGCGCAGGCGGCCACCAGCGCGTCGTTATAGGTCACGTCGGAGTATTTGTCGCTGTAGTGGAGCTGCACCGCCCCCACCGGCCCCGCGAAGAAGGGATAGCGGAAGGTCTGCCCGAACAGCTCCAAACTGGTGTCGATGGGCCGGTTTTCGCAGAGGGTGTCCATATTCACCCGAATCTCCTGCCATTTGTCGTAGTTGCGGATGGCGACGTCGCCCACCCCCTTGGCCCCGGGGCCGGGGACGGTATTTTTGCAGGCCCTGCCGTTGCAGACGGGGCAGGCGTGGCACTTTTCGCCGATGCACAGCCGGGCGGCGGCCTGCGCTTCCTGATAAGTCATAGGTGTATCCTCCCTTGTTGCCATAGCGGAGGGCGGCGGGCCGCCCTCCCGATGTTTTACCTATTATACCGCGGGAGGGCAAAAGGCGCAAGGGGCGTTGCCCATCTTTCCCTTGACAGCGGGCCGCGGCGGGCCTATAATTCCTATCAAACAACTTGGTATATTCCAGCAAAACAGCGTCGCCGGGGAGAACCCCCGGCAAAAGGAGGTCCGCACCATGAAAAGCACACTGATTCGGGACACCACCAAAGAGGAACGCAGAGAAATCATCCGCAAGTCGCTGGATTGCGGCAGCGGCGGCTGTGAGAACTGTTCCTCCTGTTGCCTGGGCGGCGGCGACCCCTGGGAGATGTACCGGCCTTACATCGAAGGAGAAAAGGAGATCGCGGAGATCAACGCCGCATACGTCGCCAACTTTCTGCATGGAAGGTAAGGAACCTCCGACACAATGGAGGCTCCTTGAGGCGGTTCATTTTTGCGTCCGCCGCAGCGTCCCGGCCACCACCAACGCGGCGAACAGGCTCACTGTCAGCAGCACGACAAAGGTGATGTCCCTTGCCGGGGTGAAGGTGGTGAACCGCCCGCCCGTCACGCAGAGGAAGCTCAGCAGGAAACACGCGGTCAGCTCGAACAGCCAGAAGAAAACCTTCCCGGCCCGGTACTTTTGCAGCGCGGCCCACAGCCCCAGCAGCACCACCGCCGCCGCAAGGCCGGTCAGCAGGCCGGGGGTCAGGTCGGTGGCCTCCGTCGCCATGTAGCTGCCGCTGCGCAGCCGCACTGTATCCTTTTTCCAAATCAGCTGGTCGCCGTAGGTTGGGTGGTAGAGGAAAATGCGATCCGCGTAGAAGAGCGGCTCCCCGGTCTGCTGCCGGAGCAGACGGCCCAGGGGCGTGTACCACAGCAGCAGCCCCACGTTTTCCTCGTAGATGTCGCGCTCCGGGTCCTCCGCCTCCTCCACCAGCTCGAAGGTGGTGATTTCCCGGTAGCCGGTGACCTGGGAGGCGAAGGAGACGGCCACCAGGTTGGAGTCCTCGTTGGCAGTCACCGTCACCAGGTCGGTGTCGCTCAGATAAATGGGCCGGGTCAGCCAGGAGAACCCGGCCAGCAGCGCGGACAGGGTCAGCGCCGCCGCCAGCAGGGGCGCGCCCCAGCGGTGGGCCTTGCCAAAGTGCTTCTTTGGCGTCGCAGACTGCGGCGTTTCGCTCTGACCCCTGCGCTTTGGCAGGAGCGTCCAGACAGCCAGCAGCGCCGCATAAATCGCCCCGGCGGTCAGCAAAATCAACGCGAAATCCCACTGCATCTGATAGGTGCGCCCATCCGTCCCCATAATGCACAGGTGGGCCAGCATATACGCCACCGGCAGCCAGAACAGGGTGCGAAACACCTTCCCGGCCCGCTTCTTCCTCAGCAGCAGCCAGAAAACGCCCAGCACCGCCGCCGCTGCCGCCGCGATGAGCGCGTAGTAGTTCAGCGCCAGCCGGGGCATCAACCCCGCGAAGGAGACCGGTCCCTCCGGGATCGCCCCTTCCCAGGTCTCCACCGGGTAGTAAGCGGCGTCCCCGCCCAATGGAGTGACGAGATAAAAGTAATCGGTGTCCGCGTCCAGCAGGAGGCCCCGTCCGTCGATGCCCTGCAAGCTCTTGCCCAGCAACCGGTCCAGAGGGGTATACCAAATCATCACCAGGGCGAGGTTTTTTCCCGCCTCCGTTTCGACAGTCTCCAGCCGGTAGCCGGTGACGGAGTCGTCGAAGGTCACGCAGTAGCGGCCATCCGCCAGCTCCTCCACCTGAACCAGCGTGTCCGCGTTGCCCTGATAGCCCAGATAGACCGGCTTGGTCAGATGAGCCAAAACGGTCAGCGCAATCACCAGCACCAGCGCCGCCGCCAGCAACACACTGGCCCGGCGGCGGATTTTAAGGGTGCTGCGCACCTGTCGCAGGGGCAGCGTGTCCTCCGGCAAGGGGGGCGGGGCCTGCTTCATGTCCTCCAGCGCGGCCCGGCAGTCAGGACAGTCCGCCAGATGTTCCTCCACCAGCGCGTTGGTGGCAGGGGTGGTCAGACCCTCGGCGTAGAGGGGGAGCAGGTCGCCCATCACTTCACAATTCAGCTTCATGTCGATTCCTCCAGTTGGGCTTGCAGCTTTCTGCGCGCCCGGTGATAGGTCACACAGGCCCAGTTCTCGCTCTTGCCGAACAGAGCGCCGATCTGCCGGAAGCTCAGCTCCCCCAGCGCCCGCAGCAGGAACACCTCCTTGTAAGGCTCCGCCATTCGGTGCAGCAGGGCGTAGGCCCGCTCCGCCTCGTCGGTGGTCAGCGCGCCGCCCTCCGGGTCCCCGTCGGCGTTGGGTTCCGGCAGGTCCTCCAGGCTGACGCTCTCCTTCCGGCGGCGCAGCTCGGAGTAATAGCAGCGCTTGGCGATCTGGCACAGCCAGACCCGCACGTCGCAGTCTCCCCGGAAGCGTCCAAAGGCGTTCATCGCCTTGAGGAAGGTCTCGCTGGTCAGGTCCTCCGCCAGGGCCTGGTCGCCGGTGAGCTTGCGCAGGTAGCGGTAAACGTCCTGAAAGTAGACGCGATAGACGGCGTCAAAGGTGTCCATGGGCCTGTTCACCTCCCTCGTGTTTTTTTGCTTTCCCTTTGTCTATAAGACGCGGAAATGGGCGAAATCTGACAGGGGTTTGCGGAAAATTTTTTTGGTGCGGGTGAAACCCCTCCGCCACCGCCGAATGGCGGCGGCCCTCCTCCCCTTTCAGGGGAGGCAAGCGGGGTGGTCCGTTACGGGATGTAGGAGCTTCAACTCAAGGCCGATTCAATAGGATACTCCAAAATAAAACAACAGAGCGTAATCTAAAGGCCGAAGATTACGCCCTGTTGTCATATTATCACGAATCAGCGGACAGAGAACTGATACTTGGTGGTCTGGTGGTAGGTCTCCCCGGCCTTGACCACGGTGGAGGGGAAGGCGGGCTGGTTGGGGGAGTCCGGGAAGTGCTGGGTCTCCAGACAGAAGGCGCTCCGGTGGGCGTAGGCCGCGCCGCCCTTGCCCTTGCCCATGGAGGGGTCGTCCTGGACATAGTTGGCGTTGTAGAACTGCACGCCTGGCTGGGTGGTGTAGCAGTCCATGGCGATGCCGGTGGCGGGGCTGTAGGCCACGGCGAAGGGCTGTTCCATCCCCACGGTGTCCAACACGTAGTTGTGGTCATAGCCGCCGGTGATGGCCAGCTGAGGGTCGGGGGTGTCCAGGTCCCGGCCAATGGGCTTGGGGGTGCGGAAGTCGAAGGGGGTGCCGGTCACGTTGAAGTGTTCCCCGGTGGGGATGCTCCCCTCCCCTACGGCGGTCACTTTGGAGGCGCTGATTTGCAGCACCTGCTCCTGGGCGCTGCCGCTGTCGTGGCCGGAGAGGTTGAAATAGGTGTGGTTGGTCAGGTTGACCACCGTGTCCGCGTCGGCGGTGGCCTGGTAGTCCATGATGAGGGCGTTGTCGTCGGTCAGGGTGTAGGTGACGGTAATCTCCAGCTGGCCGGGGTAGCCCTCCTCCCCGGCGGGGCTGGTGCGGCGCAGCACCAGAGAGTTGCCCTGGGGCTGGGCGTAGAAAAAGCTGCCGCAGTAAACCCCGTGGAGGTGGTTGGGGCCTTCGTTGGGGGTCAGCTGGACGGTCTCGCCGTTCAGAACGAAGCAGCTGCCGCCGATGCGGTTGGCGAAGCGGCCCACAAAGGCCCCGTAGAAGCAGGTCCCGGCTTCGTAGGCGGCCACGGTGTCGTAGCCCAGAGCCACGTCCACAGGCTTGCCGTCCTTGTCCGGCACGACGATGGACTGGACGATGCAGCCCCGGTCCAGCACCTTGACGGTCATGCCGTTGTCGTTGGTCATGGTGTAGCAGGTCACGGCAGCGCCGGAGGCGGTGACACCGAAGGGAGAAGCGGTGATGGTCATGGGAGTTCCTCCTGTTGAATAGAGTTGTCATGCTATGGTGTTATGATACCACAGGCGCGGGGGATTTTCCAGTGGGGTTTGCGCTTTTCGCCTTTCGCTGTTAGCTGTTAGTCGGAAACTGCTCACTTTGCGGTTGTTCTTTTGTATCAACCTTGGCGGTAATCTCAGCGGGGAAACCCCTCCGCCACCGCCGAAAGGCGGCGGCCCTCCTCCCCTTTCAGGGGAGGCAAGAGGGGTGGTCAATTACTAAAGGGCTGTTCTCTGTGGAAAACCTGTACTCTGCCGGACAAAACCGCGACCAAACCGCAAGTACTATCCCACTAACCACTAATCACTGACCACTAGCTACTAATTGCACATTGCTCATTGCTAATTGCACATTCTCAAAGGCACGCCGCCCAAATCACCACCGCCGCGGCCCAGGGGGTGGTGACGGTGTCGTAGCCGTTCCGGGTGACGGCCTCGGTGCAGGTGGCGGCTGCCGCGCCCAGCAGGGCGGCGGTCAGGGCCTTGGTGCCGTCGGTCCCCCACAGCAGCAAGACGAGGAACGCCGCCACAAACGCCACGCCGTACATGGCGCCGCTGCCCTCCCGGGACTTGTTGGTGTCCGCCAGGGGGATGCGGAGCTTGTGCCGCCCGTAACGCTTGCCCACCAGGGCAGCGGTCATGTCCCCCAGCCCCCAGGCCAGAATCGCCGCCACCACCGTCTTTTCGGACTCCAGCGCCCCCCAGTACAGGGCGATGAGCACCGCCGTGGAGCCGAAGAGCAACACCAGGCTTTTCCGCACCTCGCCGCCGGAACGCTCCTGAAACAGGCTGGCGTAGGCGGGGCGGCCCTCAAACAGCCGCAGCACCGGGTAGACTGCCGCCGCGAACAGCAGACACACCAGCGCGGGGACGTACCAGTGGGTCGAGGCCAGCACCACCACCAGCAGGATGAGAAAAGCGATGGTGTGCAGCACCTTCCGCCGGGCCTCTCCGTCCACGTGGAACCGCCAGAAGCACAGCAGCGCCAGTCCCACCGCCACGATGAGAAACGCCACCAGCACAACCAGCGTGTGCAGCAGCTCCGCCGCCAGGGGCGGCAGCACCACGTCCCGGAAGTAGTTCAGGTAGATCATGGAGCCGCCCAGGATGGTCAAAATCACGCCGGTGACGCGGCCCACCGTTTTGCTGTCCACCCGGTTGGCGAACTGGGCGGAGAACTGGCTCGCCAGCGTCGCCACCACGATGCACACCACCAGCACGTTCCACCGCTCCAGAATGATGGCCGGGTGAATGACTGAGTGGCTGATGAAGCCGATGAGGGCGGTGAAGGTCATGATAAAGGTGCTGGTGCCCACGGCGCTTTTCAGGTCGTAGCCCAGGAAGGCGGTGAACACCACCAGCATCATCATGCCGCCGCCGGTGCCCACAAAGCCGGTGCCAAAACCGATGGTCAGGCCGAAGAACAGGGAGATGATGACTTCCTTCACCCCCAGCCGGACGCTGGAGGCGTCCGCCCCCGGCTTGGAGGTGTCCGGCTTAACCAGGAACCGGATGCCGATGCAGAAGGTCAGCACCAGCGTAAAGCCCCCCAACACCACATTGCCCACCAGATAGGCGGCGTAGCTGCCCACGGCACTCAGGGAGATGATGCAGACCAGCATGACCCAGCCGTGTTTCAGGTCGATGTTCTTGTTCCGGGCGTAGACCGAGGAGGTGACGGCGGAGCCGAGGATGTCCGAGGCCAAGGCGATGGCCGTAGCCTGATACGCCCCGTACTCCCCGGAGAAGGAGGGACAGAGGACAATTAAAATTGGAACCATCACCGTGGCCGCCGACAGGCCCGCCAGCCCCGTTCCAACTCCCGCGCCCAGCGCCGCAATGATGTACCAAAAATATTCCATAGCCGCCCTCCACTTTGATTTGTCTGTTTGCCGTTGAATCTGCCCTGACAACGGCTCGAAAGTGTTTCCACACACCTACACACATAGCAGAAATAGGTGTATCAAGCTGATAAAAAGGTTCCCAAACTTTGTATCCCTGCTGTAAAACCTTTGTAAGATATACTATAGCCTTTTTTTGCACCTTTTGCAAGGGACGGGGCGGGGTTTGGGCGGAAAACCCCCGTCATTCGTCATGCGAAAGGAGCGAACCGCCGCTTTTATCGCCCGAAGGGGACAATCCGCCCCGTTTGTCCCAAAATGCGGCGTTTTGGGTCGAATGTCCCCTTTTTCGACTATTTCCCCAGGCTGTACCGTGCCTTTTTTCCCTGTTTTCGTTATAATCGGAACACAAAACAAATGCGGCACAGCGAGGCCGGATAAAGGAGTATACAACAAAATGGGCAAGAAAAAGTCATTTAAAGAGGCCATGCAGACCTTTGTACTCAAGCAGGCGCTGAACTATCTGGAGGGCAACCCGGAGGAGAACATCCCCAAGCTGATGGCGCTGATCGACCGGCTCTCCCCGGACGACTACTATAAGGAAGCCAGAGACGCCGTCCGCAAGGCCATCGACGAAAAGGGCAACTGGTATCAGCTGATGCTGCGGCTCTACCAACTGGACCCCGGCGTGCGGCAGACGGCCTTTGAGAACTTCCTCATCAACGCCACCCTCAGCGGCACCGTCACCCAGCAGGAGACCGCCCAGCGGGAAGGCTGCAACGTGCCCTGGGCCATGCTGGTGGACCCCACCTCCGCCTGCAACCTCCACTGCACCGGCTGCTGGGCGGCGGAGTACGGCAACCGCCTGAACCTGACCTTGGAGGATCTGGATTCCATCGTCAGCCAGGGCAAGGAGCTGGGGACGTACATGTACCTCTTTACCGGCGGCGAGCCGCTGGTGCGGAAGAAGGACATCATCCGGCTCTGTGAGATGCACCCAGACTGCGAATTTTTGTCCTTCACCAACGGCACCCTCATCGACGAGGACTTCTGCCAGGAGATGCTGCGGGTGAAGAACTTCCTGCCCGCCATCAGTCTGGAGGGCTTCGAGGAGGCCAACGACGCCCGCCGGGGCCAAGGGGTCTACCAGAAGGTCCACCAGGCCATGGAGCTGCTGAAATCCCACGGGCTGCCCTTCGGCATCTCCATCTGCTACACCAGCGCCAACTACGACGTGGTCACCAGCGAGAAGTTCATCGACTACGTCATCGACAGCGGCGCATTGTTCGCCTGGTTCTTCCACTATATGCCGGTGGGAGCCGGGGCCGTCCCCGCCCTGCTGCCCAGCCCGGAGCAGCGCTCTGTGGTCCGCCAGCGGCTCATCGACTACCGCCAGAGCAAGGCCCTGTTCACCATCGACTTCCAGAACGACGGCCCCCACGTGGGCGGCTGCATCGCCGGAGGCCGGATGTACCTGCACATCAACGCCAAAGGCGACGTGGAGCCCTGCGCCTTCGTCCACTATTCCGACTCTAACATCCACGAGGTCTCTCTGCTCCAGGCCCTGAAAAACCCCCTGTTCATGGCCTACCACGACAACCAGCCCTTCAACAAGAACCTGCTGCGGCCCTGCCCCATGCTGGAGAACCCGGAGAAGCTGCGGATGATGGTCCACGAGAGCGGCGCCCACAGCACCGAGTACGAAAGCCCGGAGAACGTGGACGATCTCTGCGACCGCACCACCCCCTACGCCGAAAATTGGGCTGGAACTGCCGATGAGCTGTGGGAGCGGGATTTCCCGGTTCAGGCGGCCAAGGCGAAATAATAATCCAATATCCGCGTTCTTCCTCCAGTAACGCGAAAAGCGCCCCCAGGCGATTTGCCTGGGGGCGTAACTTATGCCAGAGGGGGGTTCCTTCAAAATTACCAATCAGTCTGATACAAAGAGACAACCTCGCAAATCGTCTCATTGCACATTGCTAATTGCTAATTGTTAATCAGCGAGTGGGACGACAGCGGCAGCCATACGGTAACGGTGGTGCCGTGGAGGGCGTCGCTGGAGAGGGACACCTTGCCGCCCATGGTCTCCACCACATGCTTGACGATGGAGAGGCCCAGCCCGGTGCCGCCCACGGCCCGGCTGCGGCCCTTGTCCACCCGGTAGAACCGCTCGAACACCCGGTCCTGCTGGTTCAGGGGGATGGGGTCGCCGTCGTTGCGGACCCGGAAGCACAGCCGCTCCCCCTGGGGGTGCAGCTGGATGTCCACCCCGCCGCCGGGCCGGTTGTACTTCACCGCGTTGACGATGAGGTTGCTGGCCAGCTCGTAGAGGTTCTTTCGGCTGCCCTGGAGCAGCACCGGCTCCGTGTCCAGTTGGATGGTCAGCTGATTTTGCTCCGCCAGCAGATGCACCTCGTCCGCCGCGGTGCAGACGATGGAGGAGAAGTCCACCGTCTGGAGGTCGTCGGCCAGGGAGCGGCTCTCGATGCGGGAGAGCATGATGATGTCCTCGATGAGGGTGGTCATGCGCTCCGTCTCCTTGAGGATGCGGTCCAGCAGCTCCTGCTGGGTCTCCCGGTCCAGGGGCAGGTCGGAGCAGAGCAGCTCGGCGCTGCCCCGGATGGCGGTGAGGGGGGTTTTCAGCTCGTGGCTGGCGTTGGAAAAGAACTCCTGCCGCATTTGGGTGGCCTGCTGGTGCTCGGTCACGTCGTTCAGAGTCAAAATCATGCCATGCTCCAGGCCGGGATAGGCTCCCACCGCAGTGAAGCACACCTCCCAGATGCGCCCCTTCTGCTCGAAGGTGACTTTGTAATCCTTCTGAGCGTCCAGCACCTGGGCGGTGCCGTCCATGATGGCCCGGTCCCGCGTCACCTGGAGCAGATAGCGGCCCTGGACCTCCTTGGAGCAGTTGAAGGTGCGGCAGGCGCTGTAGTTGATCATCATGATCTGCTGGTGCTCGTCCAGCAGCACCACACCCTCCCGCATACTGTCCAGGATATAGGCCAGCTTGTTCTTCTCGTTTTGCAGGTTCTGGATCTGGGTGCTGACGTCCTCCGCCAGCGAGTTGATCTTCTCTGCCATGTCCCGCAGCTCTTCATAGGGGTACTGCTCCGCGTTGAGCATGGCGGTGCCGTCCTTCACCCGGGTCAGGCTCTTGTTCATGTCCAGCAGCGGGTCGGTGATGCTGACCATCATGCGGTTGGCCATGGCCACGGACACCAGCAGCGCCAGCAGCGCCGCCAGCACAATGGCCGGGGCGAAAGTGGCCAGGTCGGTGAGCACGCCGTTGTACTGCTGGGACAGGCGGATATAATACCCGTCCACCGTCAAAATGGCGGCGTACATCATTTTTGCGTTCAGGGTGGAGCTGGTGCGGATGGTCACCTGCTGACTGCCCACGTTTTGCAGTTCCTCCCGGTCGGCGTGGTTCTCCATGGTAGTGTAGTCTACCAGAGAGTCGCCGGTGACGGTGCCGTCTGAGGCGATGATGGTCACGCGGATGTCGCCGTCGTGGGAGGCCCACCGTTTGGCCTGTTCGTCGTGGTCCTCCTCCGGGTCAAACTCGTCGGCCAAAATCATAGCCAGGTTGGACAGCTCCCGTTCCTTTGTGTTGGTCAGCGCCACGTCGAAGATGACCGCGCTGACCACGGCACAGATCAAGATGCCTACCGTCAACACTAAGACGAAGGACTTTGTCAGTGCGCGCCTCATCGATCACTCTTCCCGGGTGCCGATGAAGCGGTAGCCCACGCCTCGGACCGTCTTGATGAAGTGGCTGTTGTCCGAGGGGTCGTTGAGCTTCTGCCGCAGGGTGCCGATGTGGATGTCCAGCGTCCGGGTCTCGCCGGGGTAGTCCGCCCCCCAGACCTCTTTTAAGAGCTGGTGCCGGGTGATGCTCTTGTCGGGGTGCTCCATCAGGAACTTGAGCAACTCGAACTCCTTGAACGTCAGCTCCACCAGCTGGTCGTCCACCCAGACCTCACGGGTGTCCGGGTTGATGCGCAGGCCCTGGTACTGGTACACCGGCCCCGGCTCCAGGCCGTTGACCCGGCGCAGCAGGGCGCGGATGCGGGCGCACAGCTCCAGCACGCTGAAGGGCTTGGTCACGTAGTCGTCGGCCCCGGCGTCCAGGCCGGTGACTTTGTCGTCCTCCATGCCCTTGGCGGTGAGCAAAATCACCGGCACCTGGCTGAGCGCGGGAGAGGCCCGCATGATTTTCAGCGCCTCGATGCCGTCCAAGCCGTCCATCATGATGTCCATGGTCACCAGAGAGGGGGTCTGCTGGGCCATGTCCTCCAGGGCGTCCACGGCGTTGTCAAAGCTGCCCACGTCGAACCCCTGGCTCTTTAACGCCACCTCCAGCAGGCGGCGGATGCTGTCGTCGTCCTCTACGATGAGAATCCGTTCTTTCATAACATTGCTCCTTTGTATGGAAATGAGCTGTTAGCCGTTAGCCAGGTGCCGCGAATCGAAACCGCAGAGCGTAAAGGGCAGCGCCGCCAGGCGAAAGGCCCGGCACAGCATTTTGTTTGGTATCGTTTCTATTTTACGACATACGGCCGGATTTCTCCACCATTCTTGTGTATGTTTTTTGTATGGTATTTGTAAAGTGTGAAAGAGAAACCCCTCCACCATGCTTCGCATGGTCCCCCTCCCCTTTCAGGGGAGGCGAGGGGGGATAGTGCTTGTCACTTGATTTGCTTTTTTACTCATTGCAGAAAAAATTTGGAATGTAATTTATTCAAGAAAGAAAACCTTGCCTCTTATTAACTATCATTCCGCAACCGACCACACCTCTTGCCTCCGCCGTCAAGCGGCACTTCCGCTTCGCTCCCTGCCCTGAAAGGGGAGGTGGCGCGGCGAAAGCCGCGACGGAGGGGTTCCACACGCCACCACACAAAAAGCACCCCGGTTCCGCGAAATCGGAACCGGGGTGGCAGTCTGTCAAAGAACCTCTATAATTGCTATACGAAAGAATAAATCGCCGTATAA
>JAJBVG010000017.1 GCA_020859945.1 Clostridiales bacterium
ACTTGTTCCTGGTCTCCACGGACTTCATGGGGCCTATGAAGGGGACGGGGATCTCGTTGCCGTTTTCGTCGGTCGTGGTCAAGCAGCTCTTGAGAACATGGGCGGCCCACTCAGCGGACATGTGGTCCTGATGGTAGTGGGTGGCCAGAACAGCGTCCACCTGCTTGAAGGCGAAGGGATCGATGACGAAGGGAACGTTGCGCAGGTTGGGCTGCATGGCGCGGCCGCCGCACATGTTGGCCATCTGGTGGCCTACCTTCATCTTGCCGTCGCCGTGGGTGCGCTTGCCGTTGCCACACCACAGGTCGATGCTGATGTTGGCGCCGCCGGGGGTCTTGAACCAGATACCGGTGCAGCCCAGCCACCACATGGCCACGTTACCCGGCTGGACGACTTCATTCTCGATGTCCTCCACCAGCCAGGTCCCCCACTCGGGGAAGGTGCTCATGATCCATTTTTCGCGGGACATTTCAGATACTTTGCTCATAATGCTCCTCCTTTTGATGCGAACAGATGATGAATATATGTTTTTTTGCTTCCGTGATTCAAACTATAACGTAAAATCGCTCAGATTGCAAGTGTTTTATGGTGCATTTTTTAGGTTCGCTTGCGTTTAAATGGCCGTTTTTCGCCAAAATTCAGGAATTTGACGAAAACATTTTTGCAAATTAAAGAACGGATTTGACCATAAAATGTCCGTTTTCAAACTTTTATATGTTTTATTTTGTGTTTGGAATGTTCTCTTTTCGGCAAAACGCCGAAATTTTATGATACCGTTTTCAAGAAATAAATCAGAAAAAATTTCAAAAAAGCCCTTGAAATCTCAAATATGACCGTATATAATGCAAACAGTCACTAACAAAGTGTTTTTTCGTTTTATGTTCATTTTAATGATTGTTTATTCGTTCGTTTTTATGTTCGTTTTTCGTTAAAATGCACAAAACCGGCTGGCTTCGCCGGAATCCCCGCTTTTTCCGCAACTTTATCGGCAATCTTGTCACTTTTACCGGCCAAAACATCAGGACAAAACCACGAGAAGAAAGGATGACCGCTTATGAAACCATACGCCATCGGACTGTACGAAAAGGCCATGCCCAAAACCATGGACTGGCGCGCCAAGCTGGAGTGCGCCAAGGAGTGCGGCTACGATTTCGTCGAAATCAGCATCGATGAGACTGACGACAAGCTCTCCCGGCTGGAGTGGACCGCCCAAGAACGGCTGGATCTGGTCAAGACCATGTACGAGGTGGGCATCCCCATCCGCAGCATGTGTCTCTCCGGCCACCGGAAGTACCCCTTCGGCTCCTCTGACCCCGCTGTCCGGGCCAGGAGCATGGACATCATGGAAAAGGCCATTCAGCTGGCCGACGACCTGGGCATCCGCATCATCCAGCTGGCCGGTTACGACGTCTACTATGAGGAAGGCACCGCCGAGAGCGAGCGGCTGTTCCGGGAGAACCTGGCCAAAGCCACCCTGATGGCCTCCGCCAAGGGCATCCTGATGGGCTTCGAGACCATGGAGACTCCGTTCATGAACACCACTGAGAAGGCCATGAAGTACGTCAACCTCATCGACAACCCCTATCTGGGCGTGTACCCCGACTCCGGCAACCTGACCAACGCCGCCAAGACCTACGGCACCGACGTGCTGGACGACCTGGAGACCGGACGTGACCATATCGTAGCCCTTCATCTGAAGGAAACCGTCCCCGGAAAGTTCCGGGAGATCCCCTTCCTGACCGGTCACGTGGACTTTGAGGCGGTCATCGCCAAAGCCTGGAGCATGGGCATCCGCCGCTATGTCACCGAGATGTGGGACGTGGGCAGCCCTGCCTGGAAGGACGACATCAAGTTCGCCTGCTCCAGCATGAGCGCCATTCTTGACAAACAGCCCTGACGGTTATAGATTAGCTATTAGCTGTTAGCTCTCAGCTATTAGCTTGGCAGTTCTTATCTATCCGCTCTGCGTTTCCTGGCTTACCATTCTCCATGAACCGCTTAGGTTCTTAGCACTTTGTTTCTTGTTTGCAGCACCTGACTAACAGCTAACGGCTAAAAGCTAACAGCTTCACTTTACAGGAGGTACATTATGAAGGTCGAAAAGAAAGTCATCGCCAACCTGACCAAATGCTACGCCACCACCCGCCTGAACTACCACGGCAAGTCCTGCTTCCTGGTGGCCGCCGAAAAGCAGGACCCCTGCTACCTCTTCGCTGAGGACGGCACCAAGCTGGAGACCGTCTGGGAGGGTCCTGGCGGCGTCATGACCATGCTCCAGGTCCCCGGCTCCGACGGGCAGTTCCTGGCCACCCGCAAGTTCTACGGCCCCAACGACGGCGCGGACGCCAGCATCGTCATCGCCACCCCCAAGGCGGAGAACGACTGGGAGATCCGCACCCTGCTGCACATCCCCTTTGTCCATCGGTTCGGTATCCTGAACCGGGCCGGGGTCAACTACCTCATCGCCTGCTGCCTGAAATCCGGCCACGAGTACAAGAACGACTTCCGGTTCCCCGGCGAGGTCTACGGCGCAGTTCTGCCCAAGGATCTCTCCGCCTTTAACGACGACAATCAGCTGGAAATGACCCTGCTCCAGGACGAAATGCTGAAAAACCACGGCTTCTCCGTATTCCAGCACGGCGGCCACGACGCGGCGCTGGTGGGCTGCGAGGAAGGCTCCTTCATTTTCGATCCTCCCATGGTCCCCGGCGGCGACTGGGTCATCACCAAGGTGCTGGACATCCCCACCAGCGACTCCGTGATGGTGGACTTCGACGGCGACGGCAAGCCGGAGCTGGGCGTCATCAGCGGTTTCCACGGCAACAGCCTGACCATCTACCACCTGAACGAGCATGACCACTACATCCCCCAGTGGAAGTATCCCGCGCCCGAGACCGACACCGAAATGCTCCACGCGACCTGGGCCGACACCATCCTTGGCAAGCCCACCTGGATCGTCGGCTGGCGCAAGGGCACTAAGGACACCATCGCCATCACCTGGGACGCTGAGGCCGGCACCTACAAGACCGAGTTCATTGACCGCAACACCGGCTGCGCCAACGCCATGCACTTCGTCAACGCCGCCGGGCAGGACGTCATCGTCGGCACCAACCGGGAGATCAACGAGGTGGCCCTGTACACCGTCACGGAGTAAACGGGACAATTCCCCTGTGCCGCACAAATTTGTGCCTTAAATTTGTACGGTTCTCCACGAATTTGTATCGGATTGATATTGTGACAACCTCCGAAATTGCGGACATCTCAAAAGTGCCTGTTGATTTTAGGACGATCCTTTGTTAAACTAGATTCATAAGCCCAGGGAGCGTTGGGGCGCTCCCTCCACCGAACGACAGACAGGAGGAAGCTATTTATGCTGGAAGAACTGAAAATTCAAGTTTACGAGGCAAACATGGAGCTGCCGAAACGCAACCTGGTCACCTACACCTGGGGCAACGTCAGCGGTATCGACCGGGAAAAGGGCCTGTTCGTCATCAAGCCCTCCGGTGTGGAGTATGATGAGCTGAAGCCCGAGGACCTGGTGGTCATGGACCTCCAGGGCAACAAGGTGGAGGGCGAGATGAACCCCTCCTCCGACACCAAGACCCACCTGATCCTCTACAACGCATTCCCGGAGATCGGCGGCATCGTCCACACCCACAGCCCCCACGCAGTCGCCTGGGCACAGGCCGGACGGGACATCCCCGCCTATGGCACCACCCACGCCGACTACTTCTATGGCCCCATCCCCTGCGCCCGGAACCTGACGCCGGAGGAGATCGAAGAGGATTACGAGACCAACACCGGCAACGTCATTGTGGAGACCTTCCGCGCCCGCAACATCAACCCCGCCTATGTCCCGGCGGTCATCTGCCGCAACCACGGCCCCTTCACCTGGGGCAAGGACGCTGCCCAGGCCGTTTACCACTCTGTGGTGCTGGAGGAAGTGGCCAAGATGAGCATGTTCACTGAGATGATCAACCCCAAGGTGGGTCCCGCCCCTCAGTGCATCCAGGACAAGCACTTTATGCGTAAGCATGGCCCCAACGCCTACTACGGCCAGGCTAAGAAATAAGGAGGTTCACCCAACATGACTTCTGCTGAAAAGAAAGCCCTGAAGCTGAATGCTGTCAGTGTGCGGGAAGGCATCCTCACCAGCACCCACGGCGCCAAGGCCGGTCACCCCGGCGGCAGCCTCTCCGCCGCCGACATGTTCACCTATCTGTACTTCAAGGAAATGCGCATCGACCCCAAGGACCCCAAGAACCCTGACCGGGACCGCTTCGTCCTCTCCAAGGGCCACACCGCCCCCGGTCTGTACAGCGCGCTGGCGCTGCGGGGCTATTTCCCCGTGGAGGACCTGCCCACCCTGCGGCACATCGACTCCTACCTCCAGGGCCACCCCAACATGAACACTGTCCCCGGCGTGGATATGTCCACCGGCTCTCTGGGCCAGGGCCTCTCCGCCGCCGCTGGCATGGCTAAGGGCGCCAAATTCCTGGGCAAGGACGTCAACGTCTACTCCCTGCTGGGCGACGGCGAGCTGGCCGAGGGCCAGATCTGGGAGGCCACCATGTTCGCCGCCCACTATAAGCTGGACAACCTGTGCATCATCGTGGACCTGAACGGTTTGCAGATCGACGGCCGCACCTGCGACGTCATGAACACCGCCCCCGTGGACGAGAAGTTCGCCTCCTTCGGCTGCGACGTGGTCCAAATCAACGGCCACTGCTTCGACGACATCGAGCGCGCTTTTGACAAGTTCCACGCCAACAAGGGTTCCGGCAAGCCCACCGCGATCCTGATGAAAACCACCAAGGGCAAGGGCGTCTCCTATATGGAGGACAAGGCCGGCTGGCACGGCAAGGCCCCCAACGACGCAGAGTACGCACAGGGCATGGCCGAACTGGAAGCCGCCCGCAAGGAAATCGAGGAGGCGTAAATCATGGCTGATATCAAGAAAGTCGCTACCCGTGACAGCTACGGCAACGCCCTGAAAGAGCTGGGCGCCACCGCCGAGAACCTGGTCGTGCTGGACGCAGACCTGGCCGGCGCTACGAAAACCGGTATTTTCCAGAAAGCATACCCTGACCGCCATTTTGACTGCGGCATCGCCGAGGCCAACATGATCAACGTGGCCGCGGGCCTGTCCACCATGGGCCTGGTCCCCTTCGCCTCCACCTTCGCCATGTTCGCCGCAGGCCGCGCCTATGAGCAGGTCCGCAACACCATCGGCTATCCCCACCTGAACGTGAAGATCGGCGCAACCCACGGCGGCATCTCCGTGGGCGAGGACGGCGCTTCCCACCAGTGCTGTGAGGACTTCGCCCTCATGCGCACCATCCCCGGCATGACCGTTATGTGCCCCTCCGACGACGTGGAGGCCCGCGCCATGGTCAAGGCCGCTTATGAGATGACCGGCCCCGTCTACATGCGCTTTGGCCGCGCCGCCACCCCCGTGTTCCACGAGGAAGGCTTCAACTTCCAGATCGGCAAGGCCGAGGTCCTCCAGGACGGCGCCGACGTAGCCATCATCGCCACCGGCATCATGGTCCCCGAAGCCATCGAAGCGGGCAAGGCTCTGGCTGCGGAGGGCATCTCCGCCCGGGTCATCAACATGGCTACCATCAAGCCCCTGGACGAAGCCTGTGTGCTGGCCGCTGCCAAGGAATGTGGCAAAATCGTCACCGTCGAGGAGCACAGCATCATCGGCGGTTTGGGCGAGGCCGTGTGCAGCCTGCTCTCCGAGCAGTGCCCCACCCCCGTCAAGCGCATCGGCGTCAACGACGAGTTCGGTCACTCCGGCCCCGCCGCCGCCCTGCTGAAGGCGTTCGGCCTCTGCGCGGACAACATCGTGGCCCAAGCCAAGGCCATGCTGGGCAAGTAAGGTTCCTTAGACCCTTTTCATCCCCCTCCGCCGTCTCTGGGGAGGGGGATATTTTTCAAATTGAGAAAAAAGAGGAGGCGGCTCCCCATGACAAAAGTTAGCCCTTCCGTCCTGTCGGCGGATTTCGCCCGGCTGGGCGCGGACTGCAAAGAGGTGCTGGACGCAGGCGCGGATATGATCCACTTCGACGTGATGGACGGCCATTTCGTGGACAATCTCAGCTTCGGTCTGCCGGTGCTGGAGGGTTTGCGGAAGGCCCTGCCTGACGCCTATTTTGACGTGCATCTGATGATCACCAACCCCCTGACCTACGTGAAGGATTTCGTGGACGCAGGCGCCAACTGCATCACCTTCCACATTGAGGCCAGCGACAACACCCGCGCCACCATTGCGGCGATTCGGGCTTTCAGCTGTGGGGCGGGCCTGGCCATCAACCCCAACACTCCCGCCGAGGCGGTGTTCCCCTACCTGGACGACCTCTCCCTGGTGCTGGTGATGGGCGTGACCCCCGGCCACGGCGGACAGCCCTTCCAGACCAGCGCCCTGGACAAGCTGCGCAAGCTTCGGGCGGAGTGCCAGCGCCGGGGCCTGGACCCCATCCTCTCCGTGGACGGCGGCGTCAAGGCCGCCACCACCGGCCCCCAGTGCGTGGAGGCCGGGGCCACCATGCTGGTTGCGGGCAGCGCGGTTTTCTGCGCGGAGGACAAGGCGGCGGCAGTGCAGGCGTTTAAGGCGCTGTAAATGTTCTGAAATATACATAAAAAACGACCCCCTCTGCGGTTTTCAGGCCGCAGAGGGAGTTTTTCGTCAAAAGGTGCAGACAAAACGGGGCCTTGGCAGCACCGCTGCCCCGCTCTGTCTGCTGGAAAGGAAGGTCAGACCTTACGGACTGGCTTGGTGAATGGGCAAACGCCCTTTCTTATCTCTGGACGCGGCCAGAGCCGTCGCCGCCGGAGAGCTTCTCCACCTCGGAGACGGTGACGCGGTTGTAGTCGCCCTCGACAGAGTGCTTCAGCGCGGAAGCCGCCACAGCGAACTCCACGGCGTCCTGGGTGGACTTGCCGTTCATCAGAGCGTAAATCAGGCCGCCGCCAAAGCTGTCGCCGCCGCCCACGCGGTCGGTGATGCGCAGGTGATACTCCTTGGAGAAGCAGTAATCGGTGCCGTCATAGAGCATGGCAGCCCAGTCGTTGTCGCTGGCGGAGATGGAGGTACGCAGGGTGATGGCGACCTTCTCGAAGCCAAACTTGTCGGCCAGCTGCTTGGCAACGGACTTATAGCCCTCTTTGTTCAGCTTGCCGCCGTAGATATCGGTGTTCTCGGCCTCGATGCCGAACACATCCTTGGCATCCTCCTCGTTGGAGATGCAGACGTCCACATACTGGCACAGGTCGGTCATGGCGGCACGGGCCTCAGCGCGGGTCCACAGCTTGCCGCGATAGTTCAGGTCGCAGGAAATCTTGACGCCGTGGGCCTTGGCAGCCTTGCAAGCGTCCCGGCAGATCTCCACCACGTTGGGGCCGAGGGCCGGGGTGATGCCGGTGAAGTGGAACCACTCGGCGCCGTCAAAGATCTTGTCCCAGTCGAAGTCGGAGGGATCGGCCTCTTGGATGGCAGAGTGAGCGCGGTCATAGATGCACACGGAGCCGCGCTGGGAAGCGCCCTTCTCCAGATAGTAGATGCCGACACGGTCGCCGCCCCGGACGATGTCGCTGGTATCCACGCCGAAATAGCGCAGGGAGTTGACAGCGGCCTGGCCGATGGCGTGGGTGGGCAGCTTGGTGACGAAAGAAACGTCCATGCCATAGTTGGCCAGGGAGACGGCGACGTTGGCCTCGCCGCCGCCGAAGGTGGCCTGCATCTGGTCGTTCTGGAAGAAGCGGTAATACCCGTTGGGGGCGAGGCGCAGCATGATCTCGCCAAAGGTTACAATTTTCGCCATGTATTCAGTCTCCTAACTTTCTGTATCGCTGTAATATCACTTTTTTATGGAACCCCTGATTAAATAACTCCCGGCGTCTGGACGGCATATTTCGTGCAACTCTTCGTTCCGAAATCT
Source organism: Clostridiales bacterium (assembly GCA_020859945.1). GTDB lineage: Bacteria > Bacillota > Clostridia > Oscillospirales > Oscillospiraceae > Onthomonas. The sequence continues at coordinate 7,944 of JAJBVG010000017.1, forward strand.
TGAAATCCACAAAGGATTCCTGCGATTTCGCGCCTCGATTTGCGCAAAATCTGCTCGCCCAGCCATCCAAGGCCATTTAATCAGCGTTTCCTTTATTTTCCCACCAGATGGACGGCAAAGCCCAAAATCTCGTCGGTGAGATAAATCGCGTTCAGTACGCCGTCCTTGCGGTACTTGGCCGTGGAGGGGTCGAAGGTGAAGCCACGGGCCTCCAGTTCGGCTTTGGCGGCGGGAACGTCCGAGGTGCCGATGGCGATATGACCGTGGGTGCCCTTATACGGCTCCTTCATGGTCTCGATGACTCCACCGGCGAAGAAGGAACTGTTGCCCTCCTTGACGGTCAGGCCAAAGAGCAGCTCAAACATCTCGGCGGCTTTTTTGGCCTCTTCCCGGTTGGCGGCGTTCAGGCCCACATGGGCCAGCGTGTAATCAGCCATTGCGGACTTCCTTCACGATGTCGCGGGACTGGACGCACAGCGCAGTGATCTCATCCCACTTCTGGTTCTCGATCAGGTCGGCAGTGACCATGTAGGAGCCGCCGCAGGCCGCGATGACCGGGCTCTTCAGGTACTCAGCCAGGTTCTTCAGGGAGATGCCGCCGGTGGGCATGACCTTGAACATGGGGAAGGGCGCGCTCATGGACTTGATCTTCGCCAGGCCGCCGGACTGCTCGGCGGGGAAGAATTTAATCAGCTCCAGGCCGAATTTCAGCGCCGCGTGGTAGTCGGTGGGGGTGGTGCAGCCGGGATAGATGGGAATGTTCTTGGACTGGGCATAGGCCACCAGCTCGGCGTCGAAGCCGGGGGTGACGATGAACTGACCGCCAGCGGCGATGGTGGCGTCGATTTGGTCGGTGTTGGTGACGGTGCCAGCGCCCACGATCATGTCAGGGCAGGCTTCCTTCATCAGGGCGATGGCCTTGTCCGCACCGGCGGCGCGGAAGGTGACCTCGGCCACCGGCACATCACCGGCGCAGAGGGCTTTGGCCAGAGGAGCGGCGTCCCGCTCGGGGTTGGTGAGCTTAATGACGGGAACAACGCCAATGTTGGAGATGGCTTCATTCAATGCGTTCATAAAGATAGGCTCCTTTGTTGTAAAAATCACGCAGACGGCACCGCACAACTTGGCAAATGCAAATCGTGCGGTGTCTCTTTAAAGCACCTGCTCGGCCTGGGCTGCGGCGGAGATGTCCTCCACCACAGGGGCCTCCGGGTAGTCGGTCAAAACGGGCATGGGCAGGCTCTGCATATACTGGTGCATGGCCTCGGCCACCTTCTTGCCGTTGGCAACCGCCTCCACCACCGTCCGGGCGCCGTTCACCGCGTCGCCCGCCGCGAACACACCGGGGCGGCTGGTGTGGCCGTCCGGGTCCGCCGTCAGCAGGCCGCGCTGGGTGTCGATGCCCTTGGTGCTGGCGATCAGGTTGCTCTCGGCCCCCTGGCTCACTGCGATGATGACGAAGTCGCAGGGGTACAGCTTCTCGGTGCCGGGGACGGATTCGATTTTGCCGTCCTCGGTGACGCTGCTGTCCGACAAAATCACGCCGCCGTCCTGAATTTCCAGAGTGCATTTGTTCATCAGGAAATCCACACCCTCCAGCTTGGCGTAGCTGGATTCGTACTGGCTGGCGGTCAGCTCATCGGTCCGGTTGACGCAGGTGACATACCGTGCGCCCTTGCGCACGGCGGTGCGGGCGCAGTCCATGGCGGAGTTGCCCGTGCCGATGATCATCACCCGCTCCCCCAGGCGGAAGGCGTCGGGGTTGGCCAGGTAGTTGATGGCGTAGCTGACGTTGCCCAGGCTCTCGCCCCGGATGTGGAGCTTGTTGGGCTTCCACAGGCCGGAGCCGACGAAAATGCTCTGGTAGCCATCCCGGAACAGGTCGTCGATGGTCAGGGCGCTGCCGATGTAGGTGTTGGGCCGGAACTGGATGCCTTTCAGCTCCAGGTGGCGATAGGCGATGTCGTCCAGCACGTCGTCGGGCAGACGGAAATCCGGGATGCCATAGCGGAGCACACCGCCGATTTTATCCTTGCTGTCGAAAATGGTCATCTGGTAGCCGTAGCGGGCCAGGATGATGGCGATGGTCAGCCCGGCAGGACCCGCCCCAATGACCGCCGCGCGGCGGCCGTTGGAGGGGACGGGACCCTTGACCATTTTGTTGGCATAGGTGGTGGAAATATAGTTCTCGATGATGGAAAAGTGGACCGGCGCGCCTTTGATGCCCCGGACACAATGGCCTTCGCATTGTCCCTCGTGGTTGCACACCAAGCTGCAAACGGTGGTCAGCGGATTGTTCTCAAACAGCATCCATCCCGCCTCGTCCAGTTTGCCGTCTTTGAGCAGGCGGATCACTTCGGGAATATTGGTATGGATGGGACATCCAGCCTGGCAGCGTGGGTTTTTACAGCCCAGGCACCGGTTGGCCTCTTCCATTACATGCAAGGCCATTTAAAATCACACTCCAGAGTAAGCAGAGAAGCCCGCGTCGATGGGCAGGATGACGCCGGTGATGGCGCTGGCCGCCTTGTCGTCGCACAGGAAGAACACGCCGCCCAGCAGCTCTTCGCTTTCCACGAAGCGGCCGGTGGGAGTGCCGGCCAGGATCTTGCCGGAACGGGCGGTGGGGGTGCCGTCCTCATTGAACAGCAGAGCGCGGTTCTGGTTGGAGACCAGGAAACCGGGGGCGATGGCGTTGCAGCGGATGCCGGTGCCGGCGAAGTGGGTGGCCAGCCACTGGGTAAAGTTGGAGACAGCGGCCTTCGCGCCGGAGTAGGCGGGGATCTTGGTCAGCGGGGTGTAAGCGTTCATGGAGGAGATGTTCAGGATGCAGCCGGACTTGCGCTCCACCATGTCCTTGGCGAAAGCCTGGGTGGGCAGCAGGGTGCCCTGGAAGTTCAGCTTGAACACGAAGTCCACGCCGCCCTGATCCAGGTCGAAGAAGGTCTTCTGGCCCTCTTTGGCCTCATGCTGATACTCGTTGTCGGTCTGCGCACGGGCGTTGTTGCCGCCAGCGCCGTTGACCAGGATGTCGCAGGGACCCAGGTCGGCCAGGACCTGCTGATGAACGCTCTCCAGGACCTCGGCGTCCAGCACGTTGGCCTTGTAGCCCTCGCAGATGAAGCCCTCGGCCTTGCACTCGTCGGCCACCTTCTTGACCGCGTCCTCGTTCAGGTCCAGAGCGGCGACCTTCGCGCCAGCCTGGGCAAAAGCGCGGGCCATGGTGCCGCACAGAACGCCACCGGCGCCGGTGACAACGACTACTTTACCGGAGAAATCGACATTATAAGGCAGATCAATCATAACAGTTTAGCTCCTTTTCTAATTATGGTAGATATTTTTCACCGGAGCGGCTGGCAGCCGCCCCGTTTCGTGACAAAACAGATGTATTACTCCTCGATGGTGCCGCCATTGGCCTCGATCAGGCCGTTGAGGTAGGCGCTGCCCAGAGCGCGGTCATACAGGCCATAGCCGGGCTTACCGGTCTCGCCCCAGATCATGCGGCCATGGTCAGGACGGAAATAGCCGTCGAACCCGGTCTCCACCAGGGCCTTGACGATGGCGTTCATATCCAGGCTGCCCTTCTGGGACAGGTGGCCGGACTCCTCGAAGGAGGTGTCGGGCAGGATCTTCACGTTGCGCAGGTGCATGAACCCAATGCGGCCCATGGCGGAATACTTGCGCACCATGGCGGGGATGTCGTTCTTGGGGGAGCAGCCCAGGGAGCCGGTGCAGAGGCACAGGGAGTTGGCGGGGCTGTCCACCAGGGCCAGGAACCGGTCCAGGTTCTCCTCGCAGGTGATGATGCGGGGCAGGCCGAAGATGGGATAGGGGGGATCGTCGGGATGAATCGCCATGACCACGCCGCACTCCTCCGCCACGGGGATGACCCGCTTGAGGAAGTACTCCAGGTTGGCCCACAGGCCCTCTTCGCCGATCTCGCCGTAGGCAGTGATCAGGTCGCGGACTTCCTCCTGGGTGTAGCTGGAGTCCCAGCCGGGCAGGTGGATGTCGTCCTTCAGGGGGTCCAGGCCCCGCATCTGATCCCAATACATGACCAGACTGGTGGAGCCGTCGGGGGCTTCCTTGTCCAGCTGGGTACGGGTCCAGTCAAAGACGGGCATGAAGTTGTAGGTCACGCACTTGATGCCGTATTTGGCGCAGCGGCGGATGGACTCGCAGTAGTTCTCGATCATGCGGTCCCGCTCCGGGCGGCCCAGTTTGATCTCCTCGGGGACCGGGATGGACTCCACCACGTCGAATACCAGGCCCTTGGCGGCGCACTCGTCCACCATTTTCTTGATGCTTTCCTCCGGCCAGACCTCACCGGGTTTGACATCATAGACTGCGGACACGATGGAGCGCATGCCGGGGATCTGGCGGATGTCGTCCAGAGTGACCGGGTCGCTGTCACCGTACCAACGGAAAGAGCTTTTCATAGTCTGATTCCTCCTCACCTTAGTTTTAGAATTAGAATTGCATAAGTTGCTTCAAGTTAAGAATAGTACAGATTCCCTCATTTGTCAAGTTTCATCAAGAAACAGAGGAAGATTTTCACCAAACATGTGAAAATTTTACACGGTGGTTTTGTGCCTTTCGGCAAAATTCCTTCCCCTGCTCCGGCTGTGTCACAAAAAACGGCCAGGGACCTCCGGCACAGTTGGTTTGCGCTGGGGGTCCCTGGCGGGTTGCAGGTATTTGCTGTTTTATTTTATGTAAGCAAGCCGACTACCCGGTTAGGGGTCCTTCTTCCCCGTTCCGTCGTCGTCCAAATCGTGTTCCCGGCTGAAATACTCCTGGTCGCCCAGTTTGTTGATGTAAACGGCCTTGGTCTTGGAGTAGAGGATTTTCTGCTGGTGGTAGAGGCCGGTGTAGCCGGAGAGCATATAGCTCACCGCCACCGCCAGGGCCAGGGGAGCAACGCCCACCCCGGCGAACAGTTCATAGCCCAGCAGGATGGAGGTCATGGGGGAGTTGGTCACGCCGCAGAACACGGCGACCATCCCCACCGCCGCGCCAAAGCTGGCCGAGAGGCCCAACAGCGGCGCGACCACGCAGCCGAAGGTGGCCCCCACAAAGAAGGAGGGGACGATCTCGCCGCCCTTGAACCCAGCCCCCAGGGTGGCGGCGGTGAAAACAATTTTCAGCAAAAAGGCCCAGGTGTCGGCGCTGCCGCCCAGGGCGGCGGAGATGACATCCATGCCCGCGCCGTTATAGTCCCGGCCAAAAAGCAGCGTCAGCAAAATGACCAAAAATCCGCCCGCCAGCGCCTTTTGCCAGGTCTTGTGAAAAAAGTGGCGGTAGGCCTTGCTGAAGCCCCGCATGACCCGGCAGAAGATGTTGGCCAGCATTCCGCACAGCGCCCCCAGCACGATGATTTGCACCATTGCCAACACCGTCAGGTCGGGCGCGTTAAAGACCACAAAGCTGGTGGCCTCCCCGCCGCAGAATCCGGCCACGATGCTGGCCAACAGCGCGGAGAGGAAGCAGGGGACGATGGCGGCGTAGTACATGACCCCCACGCTCTCCACCTCCATGGCAAAGACCGCCGCCGCCAGCGGCGTGCCGAACAGGGCGGAGAAGCCCGCGGCCATGCCCGCCATGGTGGTGATGCGCCGATCCCTGTCGTCCAGGTGGAGCAGCCGCCCCAGCCAGGCGGAAATGCCGCCGCCGATTTGCAGGGCGGTCCCCTCCCGTCCGGCGGAGCCGCCGCACAGGTGGGTCAGCACCGTGGAGACAAAAATCAGCGGCACCATGCTGATACGCAGCTTTCGGGCGTCCCGCACCGAGGCCAGCACGAACTCCGTCCCCGCGTCGTCGTCCATTTTAAAGAGGTGGTACAACCCCGCGATGGCCAGGCCCGCCACCGGCAGCAGGTAGAGCAGCCAGGGATACGCGGTCCGGGCGGCGGTGGCCCACTCCACCGCATGGTGGAAGGCCGCGCCAACCACGCCCACAACGACACCCACAACGATGGAAAAGCCGCTCCACTTGAAAAAGGCCACCCACTCCCGCTCGGCGTAGACCTGGAACCTGGCCCACAGCTCCAGTATTTCAATGAGGACCTCCGTCAGCGCGTCCTTGATTTTCTCCCACATGGTTATGCTCCCTCTCTTTTTCTTTTAGGAGATTTTCTGACGAGAGTATAACACGTTGAAAGGCAAAGCGCCAGAGCGAAGGAAAAGATTCAGCGAAACCATTTGAATCGGGTTATCTGTTGGCATTTACAGTGTGCAATCTGCTAAGGCGTTGGAATCGTCCGGCCCATTTGCAGCCGCAAACCCGTCACGCGCCCTTTCCCTCCGGGGCCGCGTCAGAGTGCAGGACGGACAAGGCAAGCGCTTCCACCTCCGCCGACACATGAAGCACATCTCCCCGGCCCAGCTCACCGGACAGCAGCAGCTCCGCCGCCGGGTCCTCCAAATGGGCGCGGAGATACCGCCGCAGGGGGCGCACCCCCAGGGTGGGGTCGTGGCCCTCCTGAGCAATTAAGGCCACCGCCGCGTCGTCGGCCTCCAGCCGAACACCCTGGGCGGCCAGCCGCTGGCCGGACTGCCGGAGCATCAGCCGGGCGATCTCCTGCACCTCCGCCCCGGTCAGCTTCTGGAAGCAGATGATCTCATCAATGCGGTTCAAAAACTCCGGGCGAAACAGCTTTTTCAGCGCCCCACGGACGGCGCTCTGGCGGCTCTCCTCTCCCCTGCTGCCGAAGCCCAATGGGTGTTCCTGAGCGGAGAGAGCGTCCGCGCCCGCGTTGGTGGTCATGACGATGACCGCGTTGCGGAAGTCCGCCTTTTGCCCCTGGCTGTCGGTGAGGGCGCCGTCCTCCAGAATTTGCAGCAGCAGGTTCCACACCTCCGGGTGGGCTTTTTCCAGCTCATCGAACAAAATCACCCGGTAGGGCCGCTTGCGGACGGCCTCGGTCAGCCGTCCCCCCTCCTCGTAGCCCACGTAGCCGGGCGGGGACCCAATGAGCCGGGAGGCGGACTGGGCCTCCATATACTCCGACATATCCAGCCGCAGCAGGGCCTCGTCTGTGCCAAAGAGGGCCTCAGCCAGGGCGCGGCACAGCTCAGTCTTGCCCACGCCGGAGGGACCGGCAAACAGGAAGGAACCAACAGGCCGGGTTTCCTCCTTTAAACCGGAGCGGCTGCGGCGGATGCACCGGGCCACGGCCTCCACCGCCTGCTGCTGGCCTACCACCCGGCGGTGAAGGGTGTCCTCCAGGGCCAACAGTTTGCGGCTCTCGTCCTCGGTGATGGAGGCCACGGGGATACCCGTCCAATCGGCCAGCACTGCGGCCACGTCCTCCCGGCGGACCGTCACCGCCTGCCGCTGGGACGAGCGATACCACGCGCGCCGGGCCTCCTCCATCTGGCGGCGGTAGCTCTGCTCCGCGTCCCGGAACAAGGCCGCTTTCTCGTAATCCTGCCCCCGAATGGCCTTCTCCAGCGCGGCCACTGCCTCCTGCCGCTTGTCCTCCAGGGTGCGGAGGGCCTCCGGCGGCACCTCGGCGGCGATTTTGGCCCGCGCCGCCGCCTCGTCCATCAGGTCCACCGCCTTGTCGGGCAGGTAGCGGTCGGGCAGATAGCGAACGCTCAGCTCCACCGCCGCCTCGATCGCGTCGGCGTCGATGGTGAGCCGGTGGTGGGCCTCGTAGCGGCTGCGCAGATTCTGCAAAATTTCTACCGCCTGCTCCCGGCTGGGCGGTTCCACCGTCACCGGCTGAAACCGGCGCTCCAAGGCGGCGTCCTTGCGGATATAGCGGCGGTACTCCTCCTGGGTGGTGGCCCCAAGCACCTGAATCTCCCCACGGGACAGGGCGGGTTTTAAGATGTTGGCCGCGTCGATGGACCCCTCCGCGCTGCCCGCCCCCACGATGGTGTGCAGTTCGTCCAGAAAGAGGATGACGTTGCCCACCCGCTGGACCTCCCGGATGAGCCGCTTGACCCGTTCCTCGAACTCGCCCCGGTACTTGGTGCCCGCCACCGTAGCGGAGAGGTCCATGGACAGCAGCCGTTTGCCCCGCAGGGCCTCCGGCACGTCCCCGGAGGCCAGCCGCTGGGCCAGCCCCTCGGCCACCGCCGTCTTGCCCACGCCCGGCTCCCCCAGCAGGACGGGGTTGTTCTTGGTCCTGCGGCAGAGGATTTGGATGACCCGGTTCAGCTCCGGTTCCCGGCCCGTCACAGGGTCCAGCCGTTTGGTCTCCGCCAGCCGGGTCATGTCCCGTGCGAACTGGTCCAGCAGCTTGGACTCCCGCGCCGGTTCCCCCTCCCGGCCCTTCCGTTCCCAGAACACCGCGCCGCCGCTTTCCCCCATAGCGGTGAAAAGGGTGCTGTACAGCGTCCGCAGCTCTACTCCGCCGCTGCTGAGGATGCGGGCGGCGGTTCCCTCCCCCTCCCGGAGGATGCCCACCAGCAGGTGTTCCGTTCCCACGCCGCTGCTCTTCATCCGGCGGCTCTCAGCGGTGGCCAACTCGACGATTTTCCGGCACCGGGGGGTCAGCCCCTGCATGGGCGCACAGCCCACGGCCCCCACGCCCACCAGCTTCGCCACTGTCTCCCGCAGGCCCTCCGGCTCCAGCCCGGAGGACCGGAGCAGCTGGGCGGCCCTGCCCTCTGTCTCCCCCGCCAGGCCCAGCAGCAGATGCTCGCTGCCTACATAGTTGTGGCCCAGTCCTCTGGCCTCATCTCTGGCCCGCCGCAGGGCGTTTTGGGCGCACCTGGTCAGGCCTGCCCCGGTTCCCGATTCGCAGTTCATCGTCATCCGCTCCTTGTCATTCCAGTCGCGGCGGCGTGGGGCGCGTTCCGCCCTTTGCCCGCCGCTGCCTGTTATTCTGTTCCTCTTTTTCCAGTTCTAAACATTCCTTCTGGCAAAGTCGTCGATTTTTCCGCCTTTCCGTCCCCGAAATTTATTCGTTCTTTTTCAAAATTTGCTCTTGCTTTTTTCGGCGAGCCGTGCTATTATATACAAGTCATCAGGAGATGACAAACATCCGGGTGTGGCGAAGTTTGGTATCGCGCTTGAATGGGGTTCAAGAGGCCTTGAGTTCGAATCTCAACACTCGGACCAGGAGAAAAGCCTGTAACGGTTTCGTTACGGGCTTTCTTTTTTGCGTTTTAGGACTGTTTGCGCAAAAATCGAAGCGTGAGCTGCCATTCCGTCTCCTCTCTTCCCCTATTTTCTACCCCGCTCCGGCAAATCTTCCCGCCGTCTGCCCACCACCGAGGCGCCTCCGCTCAACGCCCCACAAAAAATGAAAAAAAGTGCTTTTTAGATGTTAATTTTGCATTATTTCGTTCATATTTGTTCCTTTTTTCCGCTATATTCTGGTGATTTCGTCATTATTTCGCAATTCCCCTTGCATCAGCGGCGCAAATATGATATAGTAAAGTTCGGTTAAACCGTTTGAAAAATTTATGTATGCTATTGGAAGGTAAGGACTATGACCGTTTTAGATGCTTTTTCCCTGCTGGGCGGAGTGGGGCTGTTCCTTTACGGCATGACGCTGATGTCAGCCGGCCTGCGCAACGCCGCCGGCGACAGACTGAGATTGATTTTGGAAAAGGCCACCAGCAACCGTGTGATGGCGGTGCTGGTGGGTATTCTTGTCACGCTGATGATTCAAAGCTCCTCCGCCACCGACGTGATGGTCATCGGCTTCGTCAACTCCGGGCTGATGACGCTGTCCCAGGCCATCGGCGTCATCATGGGCGCCAACATCGGCACCACCATCACTGCCCAGCTGACCGCCTTCAACCTGAGCGCCTACGCCCCGCTGATCCTCTTTGTGGGCGCGGTCATGTACCTGTTCTTCTCCAAAACTTTTGTCCGGGACGTGGGTTCCATCATCCTGGGCTTCGGTATGCTGTTCGTGGGCATCTCCATCATGAAGAGCGCCATTGCCCCTCTGTCGGAATCCCAGGCGTTCATTGACCTGATGTCCAACCTGCACAACCCCTTCCTGGCGATTTTGTTCGGCGTGGCGTTTACCGCCCTGCTGCAAAGCTCCTCCTCCTCCACGGTCATCTTCCAGGCGTTCGCCGTGCAGGGGATTTTGGACTACCAGACGGCTGTCTATCTGGTCATCGGCGCGGCGGTGGGGTCCGTCACTCCCAACCTGCTGGCCTCCCTGACCGCCAACCGCAACGGCAAGCGCACCGCCATTTTGAACTTGGTCTTTAACCTGATCCGCGCCGTGCTGCTGACCACGCTCATCACCGTGTTCCCCCAGATTTTGACCGCCATCCAGTCCCTGTCCCCCGACAACGTGGGGCGGCAGATCGCCAACACCCACACCATTTTCGCCATCATCGCCGTGGTAGTGGAGTTCTGGTTCGCCCCCATGATCGTCAAGCTGGCCCAGACCATCATCCCCGTGCTGCCGGAGGAGACCCGCAAGGCCAGAGAGCAGCAGCTCATCTACATCAACCACTTTACCAGCATCCCGGCGGCGGTGGCCCTGTCCAACGCCAAGCTGGAGATCGTCCGCATGGGTCACTTCGCCCTGCAAAACCTGACCACCGCCATCGAATGCTTCTTCGCGGACGACTACGACCGGCTCCAGGAGGTCATCGACGGGGAGGACACCGTGGACTACCTAGACCACAACATCACCATGGCGCTGGTGGAGCTGCGCTCCTACCGCCTGTCTGACCGGGACCGCACCCGGCTGACCAAGCTGCTGCTGGACGTGGCCGACATCGAGCGCATCAGCGACTACGCGGTGAACCTGACCGAATACGCGGAAAAGCTCCGGGACCGGAAGGGCACCATCTCTCAAGCGGGGCTGGACGACTTGCAGGAGATCGCACACGCCACCCTGGACAGCGTTCAGTGCAGCCTGGAGGTTTTCGCCATGGACAGCTACGAGAACCTGGATATGGTGGACAAGCTGGAGCAGAAGGTGGATCACCTCCAGGACTCCTGCACCGCCCGCCATGTGGAGCGGCTGATGAACCGCCAGTGCGAAGCCTTCGGCGGCGTCATCTTCTCTGACTTCATCACCGACCTGGAGCGTTGCGCCGACCACGCCTACAACGTGGCCTACTCCCTCAGCGGACGGGAGGATGACGACGACGCAGAGGTATAAATTTCCCGAAAACAAAAACCGCCCGGACACAGGCACACAGCCAGCGTCCGGGCGCTGAGCCTGTCGAAAAACGACAGGCTCTCGACCAAAATCACGGATTTTGGTCGAAAATGCGGCCCCTGCAGCGCACGCGCAAGCGCGCACGTTTGGGGCCTCCCTGTGTGCTTTTGCCGGTACACGCCCGGCTAAAAGCACAGATTTCATTTTATTTTGCCGCAAAGCGGCAAAACTCCTGCGGAGGGCTTCTATAATTTTTCGTTACGCTTATTTCTGCCGGAAATGACTTTTTTGACAACTTGTACGCCCGGACACAGGCACACAGCCAGCGTCCGGGCGTTCTTATTGGTTCATTTTATCGGCGTAGAACATCATTTCGCCAGGTTGACGATGATGCTGCCCAGCGTTTCCTCTACGGTGCGGTTGAGGGCGGCCTCAGCCTCCGGGGTGGGGCGGCTCAGCCGGTCCTCGCCCAGCTTGCCGGACACCACCAGCAGCGCCGTGCCGGTGCGCTCCATCAGGGACATGCAGCGGGTGAAGGCGGTGGCCTCCATGTCCACTACATCCGCGCCAATGGCCTCCACCTCCGGCTGGTGGAGCAGCGCCCCCAAAATGCTGTCGGTGGAGAACACCGTCCGGGTGTTCAGCTTGGCCTCGGCTTTGATGGCGGCCTTGCTCAGCCACAGGATGCCCTTGGGGGGCGTGCGCCGCTCCTTGCCAAAGGTGTCGTCCCCGCCCAGCTCCTCCTGGAGGTAGCGGGTGGCGCCGGTGCCGGAGATGGCTTTGTTGGGCACCACCAGGTCCCCGGCGGTCAGGTCGTCCTTCATAGTGCTGCACAGGCCCAGGAACAGGATTTTGTCGCATTTGGTGCAGGCCAGGCCCAGACAGGCATCCATAACGTTGCCGGCGCAGGGGCCGATGTGCAGCCAAAGGATCTGCTTCTCGCCATAGCGGAGCAGGTAGGTGGCAAGGGTGTTGGTCTCCCGCTGGAACACCGTCTCCACCGGCTGGGACGCCAACACGTCCTCCGGCTTCCACATGGGGCTGAGGACCGCCATGTCATACTGCCCATCCTTGGGCAGGCCAAACAGGTTCATCAATGCGTCGCCGCTGCCGGAGACCCGGCTCATGGCGGCGTTCAGTTTATCATTAAATTTCATATCCATAACAAAGTTCCTCCTTTTGGGGGTAAAGGGGTAAAAAAAGCCTGTCAGAGAGCGTTTCCCCCCTGACAGGCACGATGGACTGAAAGCGCTTTGTTCGTCACTCCCCCGCAAACAGCGGCGTGGAGAAGTACCGTTCGGCGGTATCGGGCAGGATGGTAACGACCGTCTTGCCCTTGCCCAGCTTCTTCGCCAGCTGGATGGCCGCGGCCACGTTGGTGCCGCTGGAGATACCGCACATGAGGCCCTCTTTCCGGCACAGATCCCGCGCCGTGTCCAGGGCTTCCTGGTCCGTGACGATGTAAATATCCTCATAGATGGACTGGTTCAGGATGTCAGGAATGACACCGTCGCCAATGCCCATCTGCAAGTGGGTGCCGACGGTGCCGCCGGCCAAAATCGCCGCGTTTTCCGGCTCCACTGCCCAGATGGTCATATGAGGATTGATTGCTTTCAGTGTTTCACCAATGCCGGTCAGTGTGCCGCCGGTGCCGACACCGGAGCAGAAACCGTCGATGGTACCGCCCACCTGCTCCAGGATCTCCAGAGCAGTCTGGTGGCGGTGGATCATGGGGTTGGCGGGGTTGGCAAACTGCTGGGGGACGTAGACCTTGGGGTCCTCCTCCGCCATGCGCAGGGCAGTTTGCAGACACTCCTCGATGCAGGCGCCGATGTCTCCCGCGTCGTGGATGAGGATGACCTCTGCGCCATAGTGGTGCATCAGCTTGCGCCGCTCCTCGGAGACGGAGTCGGGCATGATGACCCGCACCTGATAGCCCTTCACCGCGCCCACCAGCGCCAGGCCGATGCCCTGGTTGCCGCTGGTCGGCTCCACGATGATGCTGTCCTCGTGCAGCAGACCGTCCCGCTCCGCCTGCTCCACCATGTTCAGCGCCACGCGGGTCTTGATGCTGCCGCCCACGTTGAGGCCCTCGAACTTGACCAGCACCTGGGCTGCGTCCTCGGGAACCATGCGGTTCAGCCGGACGATGGGGGTGTGTCCGGTGGCTTCCAAAATGTTTTTGCAAATCATTGTTATCAGTACCTCTCTACAGGAAATCCGCTGTTGTGCGTCCGCGTGGGGTCTTTTTCTTCCGGGAGTCCTCCCCCGTACTGCCCCAATCCGCGTCCAGAAAAGCGCCCATCCGCCCAACAGGTTTGTTTACAAAAAGTTTGCTTTTTCATAAATTTCCCTGCGTTTGAGGTTATTGCGGATTATAGCAGTCCTTTTCTCCCTTGTCAATGGGGTGTCATTCGTCAAAATTGACAAATCCTCTGTCCGGCGGGCCTTTGTCCGCCCGCTTTTTCTCAGGTATTCTCTGATTCTTCCAGCATCAGGCAGCCGTCCTCGTCAAAGGCCAGCTTCTGGATGTCGAACCGCTGGTTTTTCTCGATTTCGTCCATCTTGATGGCGTCGGAGATGGAGGCGCAGAAGGTGTAGGACACGCCATGCTTTTTGGCCCGTCCCGTCCGACCAATCCGGTGAATGTAATACTCCTGCTCGTCCGGCACGTCGTAGTTGAACACCACGTCCACGTCGTCGATGTCCAGGCCCCGGGCGGCCACGTCAGTCGCCACCAGCACTCGTATCTTCCCGTCCCGGAACTTCTGAAGGGTCTTTTCCCGGGAGCGCTGCTGGATGGAGCCGTGGATGGCCTCACAGGACACGTCCTGCATTTTCAGCATGGCCGCCAGCCGGTCGGTCATGTTCTTGGTGTTGCAGAAGGCGATGGCCCGCTCGTACTCGCCGCCCTCCAGCAGGGCCACCATGGTCCCCAGCTTCTCCTCCCGGCTGTTCAGGGCGATGCGGTACTGCTGGATGTCGGGCCGGTCCTCCGCCACGGGGCGGACGGTGATCTCCGCCGGGTCCCGCTGGTACACCCAGGAGATGTCCATGACCTCCCGGCTGATGGTGGCGGAAAACAGCCCCAGGTTTTTGCGGTTGGGCATCATGTCCAGGATTTTGGTCACGTCGTCAATGAAACCCATGTCCAGCATCCGGTCCGCCTCGTCCAAAATCACCGTCTCCACCCGGTCCAGCCGAATGGCCTTGCGCTTTTTGCAGTCCATCAGGCGGCCAGGGGTGGCTACCACGATTTGAGGCTTTTTCTTCATCTGGGTGATCTGCTTGTCGATGGGCTGCCCGCCATAGAGACAGACCACCCGCAGCCCCGCCTTGGCCTCGCACAGGCTGGTCAGCTCATCCCGGATTTGCAGCGCCAGCTCCCGGGTAGGGGCCAAAATCAGGCTGGAGACGTATTTTGTGGACGGGTCGGTGTGCTCCACGATGGGGATGCCGAAGGCGAAGGTCTTGCCCGTACCGGTGGGGGCTTTGGCCACCACGTCCCGCCCCTCCATCAAAAAGGGGATGCAGCCCCCCTGCACCGGGGTCGCCAGTTCGTAGCCTTTTCTCTGCAACACAGCCAACATCTCCGGGGAGAGGTTCAGGCTGTCATATCGTATTTGTTCGTTGGTTTCTATGCCATTGATTTCCATTCTATCTCTCGTCCTTTCCAAACGTACCTATGCAGTTTAGCACAGAACCGCCAGATATGCAATGGAGTATCGTCGTAAATTCAAACTATTTCAAGCGCTTTTCTACAAGCTGCCAGATTTCCCCCTTGAAACACCGGGGAACGTATGATATAATAACGAAAATTAGTACCGATTACCCCGCCCAATTTGGAGGAAAAATATGCAGATCCACGAGTCCGCCGAAAACTACCTGGAAACCATCCTGATGGTTCAAAAGGAGAAGGGCTATGTCCGTTCCATCGACGTGGCCCACCACCTGAATTTTTCCAAGCCCAGCGTCAGCCGGGCCATGACCCTGCTGAAAACCAACGGCTACATCATCATGGACCCGGACGGCCATTTGCACCTGACCGAGACCGGGCAGGAAATCGCCGAGCGCATTTACGAGCGACACTGTCTCCTGTCCCAGTGGCTGACCGAGCTGGGGGTGGACCCGCAGATCGCCGCCGAGGACGCCTGCCGCATTGAGCACGACATCAGCGAGGTCACCTTTGAAAAAATAAAAGAACATATCCGAGACTGCCACCATTGCCATCTCGAAAAAGCCGAATAACGCCGCCTTCCCTCCCCCGAACCGCTCCCAGGTTCGGGGGTTTGTCTGTCCTACCCCCTCCGCGCCCGGTACTCCCGGGGGGTGCAGCCCTGGGTTTTGTGGAAGAGGGCGCTGAAATAGTGCGTATCCCGGTAGCCCACCGCCAGGGCAATTTCGCCGGTGCGTTGGCTGCTGTCCCGTAGCAGCTCCTTGGCCCGGTCCATGCGCTTTTGCGTCAGGTAGTCCACAAAGGTGCAGCCCATCTCCTTGCGGAACAGCGCGCTGAAATAGTTGGCGCTGACCTGGCTGTTGGCGGCCACCTCCCCCAGAGAGAGGCCGCTGCGGGTATAGTGCTGGTCGATGTACCGCAGGCCCTGCCGGATGACCGCGTGGTACTGGGCAAGGCTGCTGCTCTTCCGCAGCGCCACCGCCCGGGTGAGCAGCCGGGTGAGATAGCGCTCCACCGCCTCCTCCCCGAACAGCTTCTCCACTGGGGGCAGGCTGTCCAGCGCGCCGGTCAGCTCCTCCGGGTCGCAGCCCAGCTCCCGAACAAAGGTCACAGCGGTAAACCGCACGTTCAACATCACATACTGGCTGAGCAGCGCAGAGGTCAGCGTCTCCCTGCCCACCTCGTCCAGATACCGGGCGACGAAGGCGGAGACTTCCTCCTCTCCGCCGGTTTTCAAAAAACTCCGCAACACCTCCGGCGCGGGCGCGCTGCTGTCTAACTGTTTAATCTGCCGCTCGGTGTCGGCGTGGCACAGCGGCGTCAGGCTGTCCCGGGTCAGGACGTGCTGTCCCGGACACAGGTGTCGGTAGGAGAGGATGTCGCTGGCCTCGTCAAAGAACCGGCGCAGAGCGCTGAGCCGCTGCACCGGACTTCCGGCGGCCAGATACCACTCCACGCTGTCGTCTGCGTCCGCAAGGCAGCGGCGCAGCCCGGTGACACACAGCTCTGTCTCCGCCTCGGCGTGGATCTCCTCGGCTTTGACCAGCACGGCAGTGACTGTCAGGCTCCAGCGGAACAGCAGGAACTGGGGACAGCGCCGCAAAAAGGCCACGATTTCCTTCTGCGCCTCGGCCAGTTTGCGCGCCTGTTCCTTCTGGTCTGTGGTCGCGGCGCGCCTGGCGGCATAGCAGAGGACGATGTTGTATCCCTGGGCATCCAGGTCCAGGCCCAACGCCTGGGCTTCGTTGTAGATTGCCTCCACCGTGGAGCCTCCGCTCACCAGCTTCTCAAAGAACCGGCAGCGGGAAAACCGCTCGTACTCCTGCTCCTCCAGCCGGAACCGCTCCGTGCTGCTCCGCCGCTCTTTCGCAGTCAGCAGCTGATCCCGAACATAGTTCAGAGCCTCTGCCACCGCCTCTCTGGTCAGGGGCTTGCAGAGATACCGCTCCACCCCGATGTCGATGGCGCGGCGGGCGTATGCAAAGTCGGCGGCGGCGCTGAACAGGACGATTTTGGTCTCCGGGAACTCCTGGCGGACCCGCTGGCTCAGGGCCAGCCCGTCCATAAAGGGCATTTCGATGTCTGTGAACAGCAGGTCCGGCGGCTGACGGCGGAGCAGGGGCAGGGCGGCCTCCCCGTCGGGGGCCTCGCCGACGCAGGTGAAGCCGTACTCCTCCCAGGGAATGGTTTCGCGCAGAGTCTCCCGTTCCGCCTCGTCGTTCTCCACCAGAAACACCTTGAACACGCCGTTTCACCTCACAGTCTGCCGATTATTATATCACATCCGCCGACAGAAAAAAAGCGGAGAGAGAATGGGTTTTCCATTCTTTCTCCGCTTTGTTGGGTTAGGGGAACTTGTTTACTTCTTGCGGTCCTTCAGCAGGGCAAAGACGCTTTGCAGCACGATGAAGAAGCACAGCAGCGCGGCAGTGGCGATGTTGGCCCAGGAGGACAACAGCTTGCCGTTGGTCTTGACCAGGCTGGAAATGGTGCCGTTGATGAGCACGCCGAAGAAGGAGCCGATGACGTTGCCCACGCCGCCGGTCAGCAGGGTGCCGCCGATGACGGAGGAGGCGATGGCGTCCATCTCCAAGCCGGTGGCCTGGGAGACCGAACCGGCCATGGTGTTCAGGCAGTAGCAGATGCCGCCGATGGAGCACAGGAAGGAGGACAGGACGTAGGCTTCCATCTTGGTCTTTTTCACGTCCAAGCCCATCATGGCGGCGGACTGTTCGCTGCCGCCCACGGCGTAGAGGCTGCGGCCAAACTTGGTGTAGCGCAGCACCAGGAAGATGATGACTAGGACGGCCAGAGCGATGACCACGCCCACCCGGATGTAGGGGACCTGGAGGATGCCCTTCTTGTTGTAGTAGCCGCCGAAGGGGAGGGTGATTTTCGCGTTGGCCCAAGTGTAGAACAGGCTGTCGGAGGGGACGGAGACCTGGTCGGTGGAAATCACTGCCGTCATGCCTCGACAGAAGAACATGCCTGCCATGGAGACGATGAAGGGCTGAATCTCCAGATAGCCCACGCAGAAGCCCTGGAACATGCCGAACACCACGCCGATGACCAGCACCAGGATGCACAGCAGGATGGGATTCATGCCCCACTCAGACATGCCCACGGCCAGCAGCATACAGTCCATGGCGATGAGCGCGCCCACCGAGATGTCGATGCCGCCGGTGAGCATAACGCAGGTCATGCCGCAGGCCACGCACAGCAGGCCCGCGTTGGTGATGAGGATGTTCAGGAAGTTTTGCAGGTGGGTGAAGCCCTTCCCGGCATAGATGACGCAGCCAACGGCGTACATCACGATGAACAGGGCGATGGTAATGAGCAGCAGCAGGGTGTTGCCGTTGAGCTGTCTGCGTTCCTTCACCGCGTTTTCCGGCTTTTTCATACGCTGGCCGCCTCCTTTCCACTGGCCTGCTGGCGCTTCGCCCGCTGCTTGGCCAAAAATTCCTTGAAGGGGGGCGCCTGGATGACCACGATGATAATGACGATGATGCCCTTAAACACAGGAGCCTGGGCGCTGGAAACGCCCATGTTGTACATGGTGGTGGTGATGGCCTGGATGGTGTAGGCGCCGATGATGGAGCCTGCCAGGTTGAACTTGCCGCCGCCCAGACTGTTGCCGCCCAGGGCCACGGCCAGGATGGCGTCCATCTCGTAGTTCAGGCCGATGTTGTTGGCGTCGGCGGAGGTGATACGGGAGGAGGCCACCAGACCGGCGATGCCGGCGCACAGACCGCAGATGATGTAGCACAGCAGGATCAGCCGCTGGGAGTTCAGGCCAGCGATGCGGGACGCCTTCCGGTTGATGCCCACGGACTGGACATAGAGGCCGAAGGCGGTCTTTTTCAGTACGATGGTCATGACCGCCACGCACACCGCCGCGATGATGATGGGGGTGGGGATGGGGCCGATATAGCCGCCGAAGATGTCATAGCCGATGGAGAGACCGCTGGTGGGGACGCGGATGTAGACGATCAGGTTGTTGCAGAACAGCAACCCGATGGCCCTGGCCGCGGAATACAAAATCAGCGTGGCCACCATTGGCTGGACGTTCAGATAAGCCACCAGAGTTCCGTTGAACGCGCCGCACAGCGCGCCCATCAGCAGGCAGCCCAGCACGCCGACGATGAGGGGCATGGCGAAGGACGTGGTGGAGGAGACGCCGTAGCCCGCCAGCAGCATACAGCAGAAGCAGGCGCACAGGCTCATGACGGAGCCGACGGAAATATCAGTACCGGCGGAGGCGGAAACCACCAGCGTCATGCCGATGGCGAGAATAGCCACCTCACTGCCGCGGTTCAGCACGTCGATGATACGGCCATAGAGCAGGCCGTTCTTGATGGAGATGGTGAAGAAGCTCCAGGCCGCCTTGCCCATGGCGATGTCGGCGACGACGTTGATGCACATGACCAAAATCATGCAGAAAATCGGCAGGAACAGCTTCATCTGGGTAATTTTTCTTATTCTGCTCATTCCGAATCACCTCCGCCAGCGATGGCAGCCATGACCCGCTCCTGGGTCAGCTCTCCGTCCAGCTCGCCGATCTTCGCGCCGTCCCGCAGCACCGCCAGGCGGTTGCAGGTGCGGAGCATTTCCTCAATTTCGGAGGAGATGAAAATCAGGCTTTTGCCCTCCTGGGCCAGCTGAATGACCAGCTTCTGAATTTCGGTCTTGGTGCCCACGTCGATGCCGCGGGTCGGCTCGTCCAGAATCAGGAAGTCCGGGTCGGTGGCCAGCCACCGGGCCAGGATGACCTTCTGCTGGTTGCCGCCGGAAAGCTGCTTGATGAGGGTCTCCTTGGATGCGGTCTTGATTTGCAGGGTCTCGATGTACTCGTCCGCCAGCTTCTCCTGCTCGGCGCGGGAGAGCAGGTGGCCCATGCCCCGCTTGGCCTGGAGCGCCAGGATGATGTTCTCCCGGACGGACAGGTCTGCGATGATACCCTCGGCCTTCCGGTCGTCGGGCAGCAGGCCCATGCCCAGGTTCATGGCGTCGATGGGGGCGTTGATCTTGACCTCCTCGCCCTTGACCTTCAAGGTGCCGGTCTGGGCCTTGTCCGCGCCGTAGATGGCCCGGGCCAGCTCGCTTCGGCCGGAGCCAAGCAGCCCGGTCAGGCCGACCACTTCGCCCTTGCGGATTTCCAAATCAAAGGGCTTGATGGTCCCCTTGTGGCTCAGGCCCTTGGCGTCAATCATCATTTCCGCGTTGGAAAGGTCGTTGCCGCCCTCGGGCTTGATGTCGGCCAGGTCGTCGAAGTCCTTGCCCATCATAGCGGCCACCAGCTTGACGCGAGGCAGCTCAGTGATGGGGTACTCGCCCACCAGCTGGCCGTTGCGCAGCACGGTGATGCGGTCACAGACGGCATAGACCTGCTCCAGGAAGTGGGTGACAAAGACGATGCTGACGCCCTCGTCCCGGAGACGGCGCATCAGGCCGAACAGCTTCTCCACCTCGTTGTCGTCCAAGGAGGAGGTAGGCTCGTCCAGAATCAGCACCTTGCAGTCCATATCCACAGCGCGGGCGATGGCGATCATCTGTTGCAGCGCCAGGGAGTAGTTCTCCAGGTTCTGGGTCACGTCGATGTCGAAGTCCAGGTCGGCCATGATGCGCTTGGCCCCCTCCACCATGGCCTTGCGGTCGATGGTGTGGAATTTGGTCATCGGCTCCCGGCCAATGTAGAGGTTTTCCGCCACGCTCAGGTTGGGGCAGAGGTTGACCTCCTGGTACACGGTGGAGATACCCTTTTTCTGGGCGTCCAGAGTGGAACGGTTGCGGATGGGTCCGTCGATGCCGTCCAGTCGGATCTCACCGGCCTCAAAGTTGTTGATGCCGGTCAGACATTTGATGAGGGTAGACTTGCCCGCGCCGTTTTCCCCCATCAGCGCGTGGATTTCGCCCTTGTAGAGCGTCAGGTCCACGTCCTGCAATGCCTTGACACCTGGGAAGGTCATACAGATCCCCCGCATGGTCAAGACGACGTTGTCTTTCATCTGCTTGTCTCCTTTCCTTTTGGTTTTGCTCCTTATGTTCCTGCTGTCACCGCAGGACGAACCGGTCCCCGAAGGGGCTGAACCGTCCTGGAGAGACAGCACAGGGGAGGAGAACCCAAAGAACCGTACTCAGGATTGCTCCTCCCCTTTTTGTCAGTTTAGCTGATTAAATTGGACCAGGGGAAAGCGGTGAGGCTTCCCTTGTGCGGCAATTAATACTGAGCCTCGACGACCTCGTCGGTGACGACGGTGACGGTCTGCTCTTCGCCGTCCACGGTGAAGGAGGAGACGGTGTCGTCATAGGTGAACCAATGCTCTTCCATGTAGACCTCGGTCTCGGGGGTCTCACCAGCCTCCAGCTGCTCGATAACTTCGGCTACGAAGGGAGCGGCCAGGGGGTTGCACTCGAAGTCGGCGTTGATCAGGCCCTGCTGGACATATTCCAGACCGGCGGTGCAGGCGTCGAAGGAGATGAGGATGACGTCGCCGTCCACGCCATAGCTGACGCCGGCGTTGGTCATGGCGGTCATAGCGCCAAAGGCTTCGTTATCGTTCTGGCAGATGACCACGTTGAACTGGCCCTCATAGCTCTTGCAGTAGGACTCCATGACCTCCTGGCCGCCGTCCTGAGTGAAGTCGCCGTCCTGGGAGTCCAGGATGGTCCAGCCATAGGTGTCAGCGATCTGCTGGAAGCCTTCGGTACGGCCGAGGGTGGCGGAAGCGCCGGTGGTGCCTTCGATGACCAGGATGCCGGAGATCTCAATGCCCTTGGCCTCGGCGTAGGCGTTCAGCCACTCGCCAGCGGCCAGGCCCTCGGTGGTGAAGTTGGAGCCGACCCAAGCGGCGTACTTGTCGGAGTCGTCGATGGTACGGTCAATGACGATAACGGGGATGCCCGCGTCCTCGCACTCCGTCAGGACGGTGTCCCAGCCGGTGGAGACGATGGGGTCGATGATGATGTAGTCAACTTCCTGCTGGATGAAGCCACGGACGGCCTCCAGCTGGGTGGCGGAGTCGTTGTCGCAGTCCACGAAGACCAGCTCATAGCCGTTCTCTTCGGTGAACACGTCCTGGCAGGACTGGGTGGAGGCGGTACGCCAGTCGGACTCATGGCCCACCTGCGCGAAGCCAACGGTGATCAGAGAGCCGTCAGAGGTGGTGCCTTCGGTGTCCTCCGCGATGGAAGCCTCGGCGTCCTCGACGGAGTCAGCGGTGGAGACATCGCCAGTGGTGTCCTCAGTGGTGGTGTCGCTGGAGCTGCTGCCGCCGCAGGCGACCAGAGACAGCGCCATGCACAGAGCCAGCACGAGAGCGAAAAATTTTTTCATGTTCATACATCCTTTCTGTAAGTGGCTTGCCCCCCACAAAAAGCGCAGGGCTTTACTTCCTTAAATACTTTATCAAATTTGAACAAAAAAATCAACACTTGTCAGCAAACTTTTTATATTTTTATCTGTTGTCACAAGACAAATCTTTGATTAATCCCCAAAACAAAAACAATTCCCGCTAAAATCTTGCGTTATTTTCCGATTATGTTTGTTATTTTATGAATCTACGTCCGTTTTCCCCTTTTTGCAACAGAAAAAGGGCATGATTTTTGCCCGTTCTTTTGCTTGTCAAATATAAAAAGTGCTTTCTAAAACAGCCTTAAAGTTTGTTATTTTATGATTTTGTTTTTATTTTTCACTTCCCGCAGTGAGCTTCACAAAACAGCCTGCTCTCTTCTCCCTGCGGCTCTTCCCTGGGTCTGGAAATCCACCATGGCAGACGGCAGGCGCTATCCTGATCAACAGCCAGAATCTAACAGCCAACCGCGCGGCGAAGCGCCTTGTTTGTCCGGTGATTTTGGCGGGGCGGCTGAAAACGAGGCCGATGTCCACTCTTTTTCGGGCAAGCAGGTTGTGACGGCTTTTCCAAGGTTGGGCGGCGTATACTGTTGTCCACGGGAAAGGAGATGAGCCATTGGTCGTCTATCTGGACAGTCTGTTTCTGCTGAACCTGGGGTTGGATGAGCTGCTGCTCTTCACGGCGGCAAAGCTGGGGGGTGTGCGCCGCCGCCACGGGCGGATTTTTCTGGCCGCGGTGCTGGGCGCGCTCTACGCCGCTATCCTATTCTGCCAGGGGCAGTCCTATGCCGCTCACCCGCTGGTGCGGGCGGCTGTTGCGGTGGGGATGGTGTTCCTGGCGGTGGGTCGGCGCGAGCAGCCCTGGCGGGTGCTGGCGCTGTTCCTCCTCTTATCCTGCTCTCTGGCGGGCGGGGTGCTGCTGCTGGAACGGCTGGGCGTGGGGCAGATGAGCACCGGGCAGGGGGTGCCCGCCACGGTGTCCGACGGAAAGCTGCTGCTGCTTTGCGCGGCAGGGGAATACCTACTGGTCAGCCTGGGCGGACAGCTCCCCGGTCGCCAAAGCAAGCGGACAGTTCCCGTCCTGCTGACCTGCGAGGGACGGCGGGTGTTCCTCCGGGCGCTGGTGGACACGGGGAATCTGCTCCGGGACCCGCTGACGGGCAATCCAGTGCTGATTGCGGAACGGCAGGCGGCAGCCCGGCTGTTTCCCCGGCACTGCGCGCCGACGGAGCAGGAGTTGTGTCACCCCGCCGCCTGTCTGGAGCAGCTCTCCCGGCAGTGGACCCCCTCCCGGCTGCGGTTGGTCCCCTACCGGGCGGTGGGGACAGAGCGAGGGCTGCTGCTGGCAGTCCGGGTGGACGAGGTGGAGGTGGACGGAGTTTCCCACGGCAGTCGGCTGGTGGCGGTGACGCCGGGGCGACTGGGGGACAGCTACCACGGATTGATCGGAACAGAATAATTCGGAACGGAATGAGGAGGCATTGCATGGCAAAACAACGGTGGAACAGCGACATTTATCGGCACACAATGGCATTTTTGACCCGGCTGCGCCGCCCTCGGGTGGTGGGGTACATCGGCGGCAGTGAGGTCCTTCCCCCGCCCCTGAACCGGGAACGGGAGCGGGAACTGCTGCTGGCGGTCCGGGACGGAGACGAGGGGGCCAGGGCGGTCCTCATTGAGCACAACCTCCGGCTGGTGGTCTATCTGGCCCGGCGGTTCGACAACACTGGCATCAACCTGGAGGACCTGATCTCCATCGGGGCCATCGGTCTCATCAAGGCCATCAACACCTTTAATGTGGACAAGAACATCAAGCTGGCCACCTACGCCTCCCGGTGCATTGAGAACGAAATCCTCATGTTTCTGCGCAAGACCAGCAACCAGCGGGGGGAGGTGTCCTTTGACGAGCCGCTGAACACCGACTGGGACGGCAGCGAGCTGCTGCTCTCCGACGTGCTGGGCACCGACGAGGACATCGTGGAGCGGCCCATCCAGGAGGACGCCAGCCGCCAGATGCTGGCTCAGGCCCTCCAGTGCCTGACCGACCGGGAGCGGAAGATCATCACCATGCGCTTTGGCCTGGGGGGACGGCGGGAGAGTACCCAAAAGGAGGTGGCCGACGTGATGGGCATTTCCCAGTCCTACATCTCCCGGCTGGAAAAGCGCATCATCGTGCGGCTGCGGCGGGAGATGGACCGAATCGGGTGACAATTTGCAATTAGCAATGTACAATGTGCAATTTTCGGGTTTTGACCTGAGCGATTCGCCGCAACTACTAAAATAACAAAAACAATCCCCGCCGGTTCGTTTTTTCCACAAACCGGCGGGGATTTGCTATTTTGGGCAGCGTTTGCCCATTCAGATAACGTAATCGTCCCAGTCGTTTTCCCGGTACATCAGGTCGGCCAGGGTGATGCCCCCCAGGTAGTCCCGGATGACCTTGTCCAGCCCCTGCCACAGGTTCAGGGTGCGGCACTCGCGCATGTGGGGACACTCGTTTGCCCCTTCCTCCAGGCAGGAAACCGGGGCCAGAGAGTCCTCCGTCAACTCCAAAATGCTGTACACCGTGTACTCCTCCGGCGGACGGGTCAGGCGGTAGCCGCCGCCCTTGCCCCGCAATCCGCTAAGGAACTTCTTTTTGACCAGTAATTTAATGATACTCTCCAGGTACTTTTCCGAGATACCCTGGCGCTCCGCCACGGTTTTCAGCGGGATATAGCCGTCGGTCTGATGCTCCGCCAAGTCGATCATGACCCGCAGGGAATACCGCCCCTTTGTGGAAACCAGCATAGTGATCTTCTCCGTTTCGCGTGTGTTCTTATTTCCTATTATACAGTAGGTTTGTTGGGAAATCAACCGGAAATTTTTCGGATAAAAAGGCTCCCCTCCGGCGCGCTGCGACGCCGAAGGGGGTTCGTCTGTCATTCTTCCCCGCTGGTGGTGAGCAGGAAAAAGCTGTTGTCGATGTCCTCATCCCGCTGGAAGAGGTTGTAATAGCTCAGCATTTCGTACTGGGCCAGCAGTTCCTGGGTCTCCTCCGGCAGGTCCTCGGCGTCCTCCACCACAGTTCCGTCGGCGGTGATGTATCCCACCCGGCCAATGACGGGGATCTCCTCATAGAGGTTGGCGAGGAAGTCCATATAGCCGGTGGTGGGGTAGTTGGACACCTGGGCCAGCAGCGCTCCCAGGTAGTTGGTGGAGATCATCACGTCCTGGGCTTCGTCGATGTCGTAGTTGGCCCAGATAAAGAAGGGGACCACATACTGCTGCTCCACCTCCGCGATGGTGCGGTCGTCCAACTCTTTGCCGTAGAGCTTCTCATAGAACCAGTCAGAGAGCTGGCCCTGGTGGTCTCCAAAAAAGACAATGAGCGTCGGCTCGTCCACGTTGCTGTAGTATTCAATCAACTCCTCCAGCGCCCGGTCGGTCTCCCGCATCAGGGCCAGATACTGCTCGGCATAGTCGCTGACCCCGGTCAGGCTGCCGGAGAGCAGCACGTCCCGGCTCAGGTTGTACCAGGTCTGTTTGTAGCCGCCGTGGTTCTGCATGGTCACGTTGAAGATGAACTGTTTGTCCCCCTCCTCCGCGCTGGTGATGGATTCCAGCACCTCAAAGTCGCAGGAATCGGAGATGTACCCCCGGACATAGCTGGGATTTGTCACGTCGGTGTTGTAAAGCTGGGTGTCCACCCCGAATTTGTTGTACACGTCCACCCGGTTCCAGCCGGAGGACTCGTAGGGGTGGAAGGTAGTGGTCTCGAACCCCAGGGCGTTGGCCCAGGAGATCAATGAAGGCATTTCGTCCTTCACATAGAGCTGATAGGCCACCGTCCCCAGGGGCAAAAAGGCAATGCTGTTGCCCGTCAGGAACTCATACTCCACGCTGGCGGTGCCGCCGCCGGTGACGGCGGAGTACATCCAGCCCTTGATGGTGTTCTCGGTCAGGCTGTGGTAAAAGGGGACGGCGTCGCTGTCGGTGGTCAACAGGTCGAAGATGGACAGGTCGGTGAAGGATTCATCCATGATGCAGAGGATGTTCAGCGGCTGGGTGCCGCTCTCGTCATTGGTGACGGTCAGCGTCTCCGTGACAGAAGCGCCCTCCTCGTCCACGGTGTCCGGCTCGTAATCGGTCTCCGTATAGGGGTCGTCCAGCAGGGTCATGGCGCTGTCCTGGTCGGAGAGGGATTCTGTCAGCGCCTCCACCGCCTCCAGGGAGTAGTCGTCCGGCTTCTCCACCCGGCTGTAGCGCAGGGCGATGGAGAAGTTCAGCACCCAGCCGTTGGACTGGGTTTTCCATTGCTGGGTCTTGATGCCCGCCGAGGGCAGCCAGGAGGAGAAGAAGAAAGCGTAGACATACGCCGCCGCCGCCGCGCCGATGAGCACGTTCACCCATTTAATGTGGAAATAGCGGCGCTTCTCCTGCTTCGGCACCAGCAGCGCCACCAGCAGCAGGTACAGCACCAGTACGCCGATGGCCCCCCAGATGTACACGTCCGGGGACAAATCATAGCTCCCCACCACGTTGGCGGCGGTGCGCCAGCCCACAATGTCGTTGGGGAACAGCACCCGGCCCTTGAACTCCAGCACGTAATGGTTCACCAGCCCCGCCGCGAACAGCAGCCCGGTGGCAGCCCGGGCCGTCCGCCGCAGCCGCCCGGTGGCCAGCCACAGCACGATCCAAATCACCAGGTACAGGGCCAGGTTCATGTTCCACTCTTTCAGGCTCAGGTTGACGAAGGGATTCTTCTCGTTGAGAATCTCCACGATAAGGAGGTCCACAAAAGGCCCCAGGCAGAACACCACACGGCCCAGCACTGGCCGCCACAGGCGGCGCACCTGCGCCCGGAACGCCTTCCAGCGGCCCTTCTGGGCCTCCGCCCGTTTGGGACGTTCCACTTTTGTTTTCATACGCGCTCCTTTCCAGAGAGGACGGGCATTTTCTCGCCAAAAGGCAGCACCGCACGATTCAGCAGGGCGGAATGTGCGGTGAAACCTGAATTTATCTGAAAAATGTCTCGTCGATGCTGTCAATGCGCTGCTTTTTATAGTTAAACAGGTTGTAATAGCTCAGCGTCTCATACTGGGACAGCAGCTCCTGCTGCTCCTCGGTCAGGTCGGTCTCCTCGTCGGTCAGCAGGCCGTCGCTGTTGATGTAACCGATGGTCTGCACCACGGGCAGCTCCGCGTACACATCGGTCAGGAAGTCCATATATTCTGTGGTGGGGTAATTGGACACCAGCGCCGCCAGCACCCCCAGGTAATTGGTGGAGAGCATCACGTCCTGGGCCTCCTGGCTGTCGTAGTTGGTCCAGATGAAGAAGGGGGCCACATACATCAGCTCCAGCTCCTCCAGCGTCCGGTCGTCCAGGTCCTTGCCGTAGAGCTTGTACTCGTAGAACCAGCTGGACAGCTTGCCCTGGTGGTCGCCAAAGAGGACGATCATGGTGGGTTCGTCCACCTGGCTGTAGTATTCGATGAGGCTCTGGAGCTGGTTGTCGGTCTCCCGCATCAGGTTCAGATACTGCTCGGTGTAGTCGCTGGAGCCGTACATGGAGCCGGTGAGGGTGACTGCCCGGGTCAGGTTGCTCCAGCCCTGGCGGTAGCCGCCGTGGTTCTGCATGGTCACGTTGAAGATAAAGGTGGATTCCCCGTCGGCGGCCTCGGTGAGGGACTCGATCATCTCAAAGTCCGACTGATCGGAGATGTAGCCCCGGACATACTTGGGGTTCAAAAAGTCCGTGTTCCAGAGCTGGGTATCCACGCCGAAATAGTTGTAGACCTGCACCCGGTTCCAGCCGGAGGAGTAGTAGGGGTGGATGGTGATGGTGGAGAAGCCCAGCGCCTCGGCCCAGGACACCAGAGAGGGCATATTGTCCCGGACGTACAGCTGATAGGCGGTGGTCTCGTCGGGCAGGAAGGAGACGCTATTGCCCGTCAAAAACTCATACTCCACGTTTGCGGTGCCCGCCCCGGTGACGGGAGAGTACATCCAGCCCTTGATGGTGTTCTCCGTCAGGCTGTGGTAGAAGGGAATGGAGTCCTCGCTGATTTCCAGGGTGTCGAAGATGGCCAGGTCTCCAAAGGATTCATCCATAATACAGATGATGTTCACCGGCTGGGTACCGTCCTCATCGGTGGTGACGGTGATCAGCTCATCGGGGACGAGGTCCTCGTCCTGGGTGGACGCGTCATACTGGCTGGCAATGTAGGAGGCGGAGTAGAGGGTCATGCCGTCAGATTCCTCGTCCTCCGTCAGGTCTGTTACCAACTCAGTCAGGGTCTCCTCGGAGTAGTCGTCGGGCTGCTGCACCCGGCTGTACCGGAGAGCCAGGGAAAAGTTCAGCACAAAGCCGTTGGACTGGGTTTTCCATTGCTGGGCCTCGATGCCCACGGTAGGCAGCCAGGGGGTGAAGAAAAAGGCGATGACGTAAGCGGCTGCGGCAGTGACCATCCCCAGCGTCACGGATTTTCGGGTAAAATACTCCCGTTTGAGCTGCGGGGTCATGACGAACCGGATCAGCGCCATCCACAGCACCAGAATGGCCAGCGCGCCCCAGATATAAATGTCCGGCGACAGGTCATACTCCCCCGCCACGTTTGCCGCCGTCTGCCAGCTGGTGATGTCCTGGGGGAAGAGGATGCGCCCCCGGTAGAGCAGTACGAAGTGGTTCACCATGCCGATGACGAACATCACCACCATGTACACCGTGGCCGCACGCCGCCTGCGCCCGAAAATCAGCCACAGGATGAACAGGAACATGACATACCAAATCATGTTCATCAACAGCTCGATGAAATTCAGGTTGACGAAGGGGTTCTTCTCGTTCATGATCTCCACCATGAACAGGGCGGCAACAGGGGACAGACAGAAAATCAGCCTGGACCGCCACAGCCGCTGTTCCCGGTAGAGTTTGCTCCCGCAGCGGCGCAAAAGGTGCAGCACTTTGGCAACTGGCCCGGGCAGGCTGCTGTATTGCCCCGGAGTCCGGTGTTGTCTCTCTTTTTTGTTCCGAACAGCCATTTGGCAACCTCCGTATGTGTTTTGTAGCTTTTAGCTCTTAGTTTTTAGCTGTTAGCTTTGCAGTGCTTTACGATTCACGCTGTTCGTTTTAGACTGGCAGTACCCGACTAACAGCTAATAGCTCATCTCAGCTTATCACGCCCTTACTGCCGCCGCAGCACGTGGATATCAAAGGAAATCTCCGTTTCCAGCGTCTCCAGCCGTTCCAGCCGCTCCGCCCCGGCCCGGGGCGTTTTCCAATAGTAAGGCGTCATCTGAAACAGGTCGTGGATGGTCTGCTGGTCGGGGAGCGTGATGCGCGAGCGCACCTGGCGAATTTCCTCATAGACAAAGCCGGGGTACTCGGTGCGCTCCTCCCGGTTTTCGTAAGGATGGTCATAGAGGACGGTTTTCATCTCCCACAGGTGGCGGGGGCCGGGGACCACATAGAGGAACACACCGCCCGGCCTCAACACCCGGCGGAACTCGTCCAGCCCCAGAGGGGAGAAGCAGTTCAGCAGCAGGTCAACACTTTCGTCCGCCACCAGCAGCCGGTAGGCGGAGGCCACGGCGAACTCCACGTTCTTCTCCCGTTTGGCGGCCCACCGCAGGGAGAACTTGGACAGGTCAATGCCTGCCATGCGGGGCGCTTTCCCCGCCGCAGTCATGGCCTGGTAGATACCGGCGGTGTAGTACCCCTCGCCGCAGCCGGAGTCCAGCACGGCTGGGGCGGAGCCGGTGTAAGCCACGGACAACTCTTCCAGGCAGCTGCGCAGAGGCCGGTAATACTCCCCAGAGAGGAACCGGTTCCGGGCGGCGGACATGGCCTTATCGTCGCCGGGGACCTTGGCGTGCATCTGGTTGGCCGGCAGCAGGTGGACATACCCGGCGGCGGCGATGTCGAAGCTGTGGCGGGCGGGGCAGACGTAGCGGCCCGTTTCCCGCTCCAGCGGCTGGGCACACACCGGACACCGCAGCAGACTTTCCATCGCACATTCCTCCTTCAACTGCCGGACGCATATCGCAACAGGCTAATGATAGCACATTCTTCCCCTGACTGCAAATCGTTTTTTTACCTGTTCTTATGCGTTTTCAGAAACAATTTATCCCTTCGCATACCCAAATGATACAAACCCGTAAGGAGTTCACCATCTAATCCTGTCATGACAGCTGAAAAGAACGCTTGCAATTTGCGTCTCCCACTATTATAATAGGCTACAAGCTGAAAAGAAACTGAAAAATCCTTTCCTTCCCTAAGAATCCATACCAACCACAAACACCACCCCCAGAGGAGTGCATCAACATGAAAAATCAGACAAATTACACCATGCTGTGCGATTTTTACGAACTGAGCATGGCCAACGGCTACTTCCGTTCTCCTGTGAAGGACACCATTTCCTATTTTGACGTGTTCTTCCGCGACGTGCCGGACAAGGGCGGCTTCGCTATCGCTGCCGGACTGGACCAGGTCATCGACTACGTGAAAAACCTGAAATTCACTGACGAGGACATCGACTATCTCCGGGGCAAGGGCTGCTTCGACGAGGACTTTCTGACCTACCTGAAAAACTTCCGCTTCACCGGCGACATCTGGGCCGTCCCCGAAGGGACCCCCATCTTCCCCCGGGAGCCCATCATGACCGTCCGCGCCCCCGCGATGCAGGCTCAGTTCATCGAGACCTTCGTGCTGCTGACCCTGAACCACCAGAGCCTCATCGCCACCAAAGCCAACCGCATCGTCCGTGCGGCGGAGGGTCGCCCCGTGGCGGAGTTCGGCTCCCGCCGCGCTCAGGGGCCGGAGGGCGCCATCCTGGGCGCCCGGGCCGCCTACATCGCCGGCTGCTCCGGCACCGCCTGCGTCCAGGCTGACCGGGACTATGAAGTCCCCGCCACCGGCACCATGGCCCACAGCTGGGTGCAGATGTTCCCCGACGAGTACACCGCCTTCAAAACCTACTGCGAGATGTACCCCCACAACGCTACCCTGCTGGTGGACACCTACAACGTCCTCAAATCCGGCGTCCCCAACGCCATCCGCGCCTTCAAAGAGGTGCTGCTGCCCCAGGGCATTACCAAGTGCGGCATCCGTCTGGACTCCGGCGACCTGACCTATCTTTCCAAGAAGGCCCGGAAAATGCTGGACGACGCGGGGCTGACTGAGTGTACCATCTGTGCCTCCAACTCCCTGGACGAGTACATCATCCGGGACCTGCTGCACCAGGGGGCCAAGCTGGACGTGTTCGGCGTGGGCGAGCGGATGATCACCTCCAAGAGCGACCCCGTCTTTGGCGGCGTGTACAAGCTCTGCGCCGTGGAGGACGCTTACGGCAACGTCATTCCCAAGATCAAGGTCTCCGAGAACCCGGAGAAGCTGACCAACCCCCACTTCAAGAAGGTCTACCGCCTGTACGACAACGTCACCGGCAAAGCCTTTGCCGACGTGCTGTGTGTCTATGACGAGGTCATCGACCAGAACAAGGACCTGGAGCTGTTCGACCCCGCCCACCCCTGGAAGCGGAAGGTCTGCACCAACTTCACTGCCCGGGTGCTGCTGGAGCCGATTTTCAAGGACGGCAAACAGGTCTATCAGTCCCCCTCCATCCACGAGATGAAGCGCTACTGCGCCCAGCAGGTGGACCTGCTGTGGGACGAGGTCAAGCGGTTCGAGAATCCGCATAAATACTATGTGAACCTGTCCCCCAAGCTGTACACCATCAAGAACGAGCTGCTGGAGAAAGTCCCCCACTAAAAACGCATAGAAACGCAAAACGCCCCCGCCGGAGACCCGGCGGGGGTACTGTTTTGTAATCAACAAGCGGTTCGCCATTGGCTTTTCGTTTGGCGACGCCGCCTTTTTAAGCACTGCGCTTTTGGTTTGCACCACCTGACTAACAGCTAACGACTAACAGCTAACGACTAACAGCTAACGACTAACAGCTAACAGCTATTATCTATCAATGACCATTTTCGCGCCGCCGTAGATGCCCGCGTCATTG
This sequence comes from Clostridiales bacterium, assembly GCA_020859945.1. GTDB lineage: Bacteria > Bacillota > Clostridia > Oscillospirales > Oscillospiraceae > Onthomonas. Next base: position 40,058 of record JAJBVG010000017.1, read on the forward strand.
CCCAGCTGGGCAATGACCACGTCGGTCTTTTCGGATACGTGGAAGGCGTAGCGGTGGTAATATTGCAGCACGGAGTTGGTGATGATTTTCCCGGCCCGGCTCATGCCACCGCCGATGACGTAGATCTCCGGGTCCAAGGTGCAGGAGACGTAGCTCATGGCCCGGCCCAGGTAGTTGCCACAGCGGTCCACGATGTCCATGGCCATTTCCTCGCCGTTCCGGGCCAGGTCGCAGATGTCCTTGGAAGTGAAGTTGTCCATCTCCCGCAGGGCGGAATACTTGTCGCTGGCGGCCAGCATGACCTTTGCCATGCGGACAATACCGTTGGCGGAGGCGTACTGCTCCAGGCAGCCGCACTTGCCGCAGCCGCAGGGCACCGACTCGTAGGGGTTGACGGTCATATGGCCCACCTCACCGGCGCCGCCGTTGGCTCCGGCTACGATTTTCTCGTTCAGCACCACGCCGCCGCCAACGCCGGTGCCAAGGGTGAACATGACGGCGCTCTTGTGGTCCTTCGCGCCCCCCTGCCACAGCTCGCCCAGAGCCGCTACGTTGGCGTCGTTGGCCGCCGCCACGTTGGGAATTTGCGGCAGCAACTCGTTCATGCGCTCCTTGATGTTGAACTGACCCCAGCCCAGGTTGACGCAGCGGTAAACGGTGTTGTCCGCGTCTACGGGGCCGGGAACACCGATGCCGATGCCCTCCACGTCCTCGGTGGAGATGTCCTCCTCAATGAGCTTGCTGACAATCGCCTTGGCCACGTCCGGCAGGATGTTGCCGCCGTCCCGCTCGGTGCGGGTGGGAATCTCCCACTTGTCCAGCAGCTTCCCCTTGGTGGTGAACAGGCCCATTTTGACCGTGGTTCCCCCGATGTCCACTCCAAATGCGTAAGGTTTCATGTGATCCTCTCCTTTGTGCGTTGCTGACCCAGCGCGGGCGCGGGCCAAGAGACGGTTGATGCCAGCTTCCCCGATTTTCCCTTTCACAGCGCAGACAGCGCCGTATTTCTATTTTTATTCTATCGGAATTTTCGCTGTTGTCAAGCCACGCCTGATGGAAATCACTTGAAAATCATGCAAAACGTCTCTCACCGTCTGCCGTGGAGCAGCGGAGACAGGGGTTTATAGATGAAGTAGCACAGCAGCGCGTCCAGCAGCCCCTTGATAAAGGTGAAGGGCAGGTTGAAGATGACCAGGCACTTGAGCAGGCTGTCAGCGCTGGGCAGGATGGCCTGGTACATCCCGATGATAGCGTCCATGGGCAGCCCGTAGCAGACCACGTAGGCGGGGTAGACCACGAAGAAGTTCATGGGGACGCTGATAATGGCCATGACCAGCGCGCCCGCCACGGAGCCGACGATGGCGCCGGTCCGGGTCTTTCTGTACTGGTAGATGACGCCGGCGGTGAAGGCGAACACCGCGCCCATGGTGAAGTTGAAAATTTCACCGGCCCCGGCGGAGGAGGTGCCCTTGATGAGCAGATGCAGCAGGTTCTTCATCAGCTCGATGACCACGCCGTACACCGGCCCCAGAGCAAAGGTGCCCAGCAAGGCGGGCAGGTCGGAGACGTCCATCTTCACAAAGCTCGGGATGAGCATGGGGATGGGAAACTCGATGAACATCAGCACGAAGGCCACGGCGGAGAGCATGGCGGCCACGGTGATGTCCCGGGTGGTGCTGCGCTGGTGGGCGGCGGTGACGTGGGCGGTTGTTGCGGTTTTCATATACGGTCACTCCCTGACTAAAAATGAACGCCTGAAAGATTGTCTTTCAGGCGTCGCCAGGGACAGGGCCACAGGCCCTGTACGATGGAATAACGATCTTCTTTCATCCAGACTTTCACTGTCGGTACCGGAGTTCCACCGGTTCATGCGTTACGCGCGCGGACTTTACCGCCGATCGGGAATTTCACCCTGCCCTGAAGACATATGATTCAGTTGTTACGTTTATTATACCACCCCATGGATAGATTGCAAGAGGGTAAACCGCAGAATTGAAAAGTTTTCTTGACAGCGGGAAAGACAGTCCGTATAATGGGAAGCAGAACTAGAACTTATGTTTGAAATGCGAGGCGAGACCGGGATGGAACCTATGATGGAACCTATGAAAACCTGCTGCTTTACCGGCCACCGGCCCAACCACCTGCCCTGGAGGGAGGACGAGTCCGACCCCCTATGCGTTGTCTGCAAAGAGCATTTGGCTCTTGAAATCGAACGGGCATATCTGGCGGGCTTCCGCCGTTTTCTGTGTGGCATGGCCATGGGCGGGGATCTGCTGTTTGCGGAGACAGTGCTGTCCTTCGGGGGACTGCATCCCGACCTGCGGCTGGACGCGGTGATCCCCTGCCTGGACCAGACCATTGACTGGCCTCCCGAGCAGGTCCGGCGCTACTGGAACATTCTGGACCAGATTCCCACTTACCAGCAAATTCTCATACAGGCCCAGCGTGCCAACGGCTGTATGCACCGCCGGGACCGGTACATGGTGAACCAGTCCCAGCGCATCATCGCCCTCTACGACGGCAAAAGCAGGGGCGGCACCCAGTACACCCTGCACTATGCGCAGAAAAAGGAATTGGAAACCGTCATTTTAGACCCCTATACATTGAAGTTGAGTCGATAGCAGAAACGGGCCGCGGCAACTGCCGCGGCCCTGAAATTTGCTATGCAGACAGGTGCTGTGTTCAGCGGATCTGTCCATTCCCCTGAATGATATATTTATAGGTGCAAAGCTCGCCCAGGCCCAAAGGTCCTCTGGCGTGGAGCTTCTGGGTGGAAATACCCATCTCGCAGCCCAAACCGAACTCGCCCCCGTCGGTGAAGCGGGTGGAGGCGTTGACATAGACGGCGGCGCTGTCCACCCCGGAGGTGAACCGGGCGGCAGCCTGGTCGTCGGCGGTGATGATGGCGTCGCTGTGGCCGGTGGAGTGGGCGGAGATGTGGGCGATAGCCTCCTCCACGCTGTCCACCACCTTCACGGCCAGAATATAGTCCAAGAACTCCGTGTCAAAGTCGTTCTCCCCCGCCGGTACGCCGGGGATGATGGCCTGCGCCCGCTCATCCAGACGCAACTCCACCGGGTTCTCCGACCGGTCGTCCACCAGCCGCTTTTTCAGCATCGGCAGGAACCGCTCCGCCACGGCGGAATGGACCACGCAGACCTCCTCAGCGTTGCAGACGGAGGGGCGGCTGGTCTTGGCGTTTTCGATGATGTTCAGCGCCATGTCCAGGTCGGCGGCGGCGTCCACATAGACGTGGCAGATGCCGGTGCCGGTCTGAATGCAGGGGACCTTGGCGTTGGCGACGCAGGCGGAGATGAGGCCCTTGCCCCCTCTGGGGATCAGCAGGTCCACCAGCCCCACGGCGGTCATCAGCTCGTTGGACGAGGCGCGGGAGGTGTCCTCCACCAGGGAGACTGCGGTCTCCGGCAGACCCACGGCCCGCAAACCGGCGCGCATGGCGTCCACAATGGCTGCGGCGCTGCGGTGGGCCTCCTTGCCGCCCCGGAGGACGCAGACGTTGCCGCTTTTCAGCGCCAGGGCCGCGGCGTCGCTGGTGACGTTGGGGCGGCTTTCATAAATAATGGCGATGACGCCCATGGGCACCGCCGTCCGGCGGATAACCAGGCCGTTGGGCCGCTTCACTTCGGTCAGCACCTGGCCCACCGGGTCGGGCAGCTGGACCACGTCCCGGATACCCTTTGCCATGTCCCGGATGCGCCCGGAGGACAGCGCCAGCCGGTCCAGCATTACCGTGCTGATGGTCCCTTTCGCGGCGTCCAGGTCCAGCTGGTTGGCGGCCAGAATGTCGCCCTCTGCGGCCTCCAGCGCGTCGGCCATGGCGCTGAGGGCACGGTTTTTCGTCTCGGTGTCCGCCGCGTTGACGGCGGGTTTGGCGGCCTGGGCGGCCTGTAACAGTTCTAAAGTAGTCATTGCGCAGCTCCTTTTGGGTGGTTTCCCTGGGTTCGGTTTCAGCTCTGTTTCAGTTATATATGATTTACTCTTTTTTGTCAAGTCACCGCCTCCGGTTGCTTCGCATTACATAAGCATTTTCCACAAAAAAAGAACCGTTTTCTTGTACAAAACGGAGAACGCGCCTGGGTTGGGTTGACTTTTCCCGTGTTTTATGGTAATACATCTGTATGTCAGACAATGTACAATACGGTCCTCGCGCTGTCTCCACTCTTCTGTGACGCGAAACTGGTTTAGCCAATCTGTAACAATTTCCAACCGTTTTTTCAGATGAAGGTTGACATTTTCGCTATTTTTTTTATAATAAGACAAAGTGATATTTTTCACAAACTGTCTCGTAACGCCAAAATAATATCGCCCTGCGGGGCGTAAAAAGAGGGATCTGCTTATGAGCTATACCATTCCCATTGGACCTTACCATCCCGCTCTGGAGGAGCCGATCCACGTCCGCCTGACCGTGGACGGCGAACAGATCACCGATGCCAAAACCTTTGTGGGCTACAACCACCGGGGCATCGAAAAGCTGGCCCAGGAGCGGAACTTCATCCAGACCATCGTGCTGGTGGAGCGGGTATGCGGCATTTGTTCCCACTCCCACGCCATGACCTACGCCACCTGCGTGGAGAACATCGCTGGAATGGAGGTCCCCAAGCGGGGCCAGTACATCCGGGTCATCATCAGTGAGTTGGAGCGCATCCACTCCCATCTGCTGTGGCTGGGCATCGCCTGCCATATCGTAGGCCACGACAGCATGTTCATGCAGTGCTGGAACGACCGGGAGCGGACCATGGACACGCTGGAGGCCATCACCGGCAACCGGGTCAACTACGCCATGAACACCATTGGCGGCGCCCGGCGGGACATCGACGACGAGAAGCGCAAGCTCATCCTCGCCGCCATGGACGACCTGGAGGAGAAGATGGGCCCCATCACCCACTACCTGACCACCGACAAGACCCTCGCCATGCGCACCAAGGGGGTAGGCATACTGACCACCGAGGACGCCATCCGCATCGGGGCCGCAGGCCCCCACGCCCGGGCCTCCGGGGTGGACGCAGACCTGCGCCGGGATTCCCCCTATTCCTCCTACGAGGACTTCGACTTCGCCGTGCCGGTGCAGACCTCCTGCGATGTGTACGCCCGGGTGGTCATCCGCGTACTGGAGATTTACGAGAGCATTAAAATCATCCGCCAGGCGGTGGACAACCTGCCGGAAGGCCCCATCAACTTGGGCAACAAAATGCCCAAGGTCCCTGCCGGTGAGTTCGTGGCCCGGTATGAGGCCCCCCGCGGCCCCCTGGTCTACCAGGTCGTCACCGACGGCGGTCAGACCAACGCCCGGCTGAGCCTCCACGTCCCCACCTTTAAAAATGCCCCCACCGTGGCCACCATGCTGCGGGGCAACACCGTGGCGGACGCGGGCCTGATCGTGGCCTCCATCGACCCCTGCTTCTCCTGTCTGGATCGATAAGATGCACGAGTTGGCCATCACCCAGAGCATCCTGAAAATCGCGGAGCAGGCGGCCCAGGAAAACGGCGTTCGCCGGGTGCTGGAAATTCGCCTGAAAATCGGCGACTACTCCGGCGTCGTCCCCCAGTGCGTTCAGGACTACTTCGACATCATCAGCAAAGGCACCGTGGCCGAGGGCGCGGCGCTGAAGCTGGAGCGGCTGCCCATCCTCATGCGCTGTCAGCGCTGCGGCTGGGAGGGCCAGGTGGACAAGCTCCACATCTGCTGCCCCCAGTGCGGCGGCACCGACCTCAAGCTGCTCCAGGGCCGGGAGTTCTACGTGGACAGCCTGGAAGTGGAATAAAAAGAACCGAAATTTTGCTGAAATCATTTTTAATTAAAAACGAACATCAGCCGTCAAGCACTATCCCCCCTTGCCTCCCCTGAAAGGGGAGGGGGACCATGCGCAAGCATGGTGGAGGGGTTTTCCGGGCGGCGCTATTCTCAGGATCACCCCAAATTGAACCATATCAAGCGGAAACCCGTTATTTCAGAGAACTTTTGAGCCAAACAAAGGCGCGGCACGCGCCCAGTGCGGAAAGGAAGGGAAAAACGTGCAGAAACCATCAAAATTCGCCTGCTGGCTGTCCACCTTCATCTTATGTATGCTGTTCTGGCTGCTGCTGACCCTGTCGCTGGACCCCATGGAGCTGATTTTGGGCGCAGTGGTCAGCGGCGTCGTGGCGGCCTTCGCGGGGCATTTCTTCATTCACTACCGGGCTTTCTACCTCTATAACCCGGTGCGGCTGGTGGTGCTCGTGTTTTACTGCTGCATCATCTTCCTGTGGGAGATGATCAAGGCCAACGTATCCATGGCCCGCATCGTCCTCAGCCCCAACCTGAAAAACTACCAGGCGGGCATCATTCGCATCCCCGGCTCGCCCAACATCAAGAGCGAGTACGGCATGGCGATGGTCAGCGACTGCATCACCCTGACCCCTGGCACCATCACCATGGACGTGGCCGAGGATGAGGAGGAAAACACCTATTATTACGTCCACTGGATCGACGTGACCGAGACCGACCGGGAAAAGGCCGGCGAGGTCATCAAGGGCCGGATGGAACGGTGGATCGGGAGGATTTGGCAATGATTGAATTTCTCATCGCATCGCTGCTCTTTGTGGTGCTGGCCCTGAGCCTGCTCTACCGGGTGTTCAAAGGCCCCACCGCCGCCGACCGCCTCTGCGCGGCAGACAGCCTGGACCTGGTCTGCGCCACCGCCCTGGTCCTCTACGCCCTCTATTCGGGCCGGAGCATCTACATGGACATCGCGCTGGTGGTGGCGCTGCTGGGCTTCGTCAGCACCGTGTTCGTGGCCCGTTACCTGGAAAGGAGGCTGTAATGGTTCGTATCGTCATTGATATCTTCCTGGCCGTGGGCGTGATCTTCACCTTTATTGGGGTGCTGGGCGTCCAGCGGATGCCCGACGTGTTCGGGCGGCTCCAGGCAAGCACCTGCATCGCCACCCTGGGCAACATCGGCGTGGCTCTGGCGGGCATCGTCTATACTGTGTCCAACCACGGCGAGATCATGGCCTACATTCGGCTGGGCATCATCCTGCTGCTGATCCTGTGTACCAACCCCATCTCCAACCACGCCCTTTGCAAAGCGGCCTACCGCACCGGCGTCAAGCCCGCCAAGGACCTGGTGATCGACGACTATAAGGAGGATGATCCGGCATGAACTTTGAGGGCGTTCTGGTATTCATCCTGAATACACTGGCCATCGTGGGCGCGGTGGCCGCAGCCTGCGTGACGGTTCACGCCAAGCGGCTCATCGACTCCTGTATCGCCCTGGCTGCCACCGGCTCCTTCGTGGCGCTGGAGTTCCTGTTGCTCCAGGCCCCTGACGTGGCCATCGCGGAGGCCAGCGTGGGCGCGGTGCTGTCCACCATCCTGTACATCATCGCCATCCGCAAGGTGCGCGCTGCTGAGGAGGAGGAAGAGAACTCATGAAGCTGAAAAAGATCCTGCTGCCCGTGGCGCTCATCGTCCTGATGGTCTGCGGCGTGTACACCGCCATTCTGATGGCGTCCAGCGAACCCACCTACAACGGCGAGGACGTGGACCTGGTGGCGCTCTATGAGGACCCCAGCTCCTACGACAACAGCGACGCCGACGGCGCCGCCGCCATCATCATCAACGAGAACCTGGAAAAGACCGCCGCTGAAAACGTGGTGTTCAGCGTGGTCTACAACTTCCGTGGCTACGACACCATGGGCGAGAGCTTCATCCTCATCGCCGCCATCGCCGGTTCGCTGGTGATCCTGCGCAAGGCGGTGCGGTACGACGAGGACGGCAACCCCATCGAGGACGAGGAGGATGAACTATGAAGCGTACTTATCGCAGAAAAAACGTCATCGTCCGGTGCGGCGCGGACCTGTTCCTGCCCCTGGGCTGTGTGTTCGGCTGCTACGTCATCTTCCACGGCAACACCAGTCCCGGCGGCGGCTTCCAGGGCGGCGTGCTGGTGGCCAGCGCCATCCTGATGGTGTTCCTGGGCCACGGCGGACCCGGTGTAAAGGACTCCTTTCGGGCCAGTTTGCTCCACAGCAGCGAGACTATCGCGGAAATTATGTATGTGCTCATCGCCCTGCTGGGCGTCTTTACCGGGCTGAACTTCTGTATGAACTTCGTCTTTGCGGGGCATCAGTTGGAGACCAGCATCCTGATGAACGACGTAGTGGGCTACCACGTTATGGCAGGTATCATCTGTCTGCTCATCGTCATGCTCAACACCCTGGACGAGGACGACGTGCGCAAGGACGAAAATCGTCAGCTTCGCAGCGAGAGCGAGGAGGAGGTCGAGGAAGAATGATGGTCACAAATTACATCGGCTGTTTTGTCCTCATTGTGTTGGGGCTTTACTGCATGGTGGTCAAGCATAACCTCATTAAAATCATGATGGGCATGGGCTTGGTGGACTACGGCGTGAACCTGCTGCTGGTCACGGTGGGCTTCCATTACGGCGGCACCGCCCCCATCTTCAACATCGCGGAGCTGACCCGCGCCAGCTTCTTCGTGGACCCCATCCCCCAGGCGCTGACGCTGACTAGCGTGGTCATCGGCGCCTGTACCACCGCCATGAGTTTGGCCCTGGGCATCAAGCTGAAAGAGCAGTACGGTACCCTGGACACCCGTAAGATCAGGAGGTTGAACGGCTGATGAGTGCCTTTATGAACAACTTCCCCGTTCTGGCGGTCATGACCCTGTTCGTGGGAGGTTTCCTGAACTCTCTGGTGGGCCGCCGCCATGCGGTCCTGCAAAAAATCGTCGTGCTGGTGGCTGTCACCGGCGCACTGGCCATGATGCTGGCGCTGATCAAACCGGTGCTGGTGGACGGCGAGATCATCACCTACTGGCTGGGCAACTGGGAGCCTGTGGAGGGCTGGGCCATCGGCATCGCCCTGGAAGTGGACGCCCTGAGCCTGTTCTTCGGCCTCATCGTCGTGGTTGCGGTGTTCGTGTCGGGGGTCTACTCCTTCACCTACATGAGCCGGGACGACAGCTTGGTGAATTACTACACCCTGTTTATGATGCTGGGCGGCTCGGTGCTGGGCCTGGTGCTCTCCGGCGACCTGTTCAACATCTTCGTCATGGTGGAGATCATGACCTTCACCGCCGTGGCGCTGACCGCCTTCCGCAGCCACTATGAGGGCGCGCTGGAGGGCGCGATGAAGTACCTGGTGGTGGGCTCTCTGGGTTCCACCTTCCTGCTGGTGGGCATCGCCATTCTGTACTCCCAGCTCCACACTCTGAACCTGGCGCAAATCGCCGCCCTGCTGCCGGAGCAGAGCGACAACCCGCTGGCGGGCGTGGCTTTCGCCTTCCTGTTCATCGGCTTCGCCTCCAAAGCGTTCCTGTTCCCCTTCCAGCCCCTGGCGGCTGACGCCCACGCTGTCGCTCCGGCCTCCATCTCCCTGATGATCTCCGGCGTGCTGACCAAGTGCGGCGTCTACGGCATCATCCGGCTGTGCTACATCCTCTACCAGAACATGGACCTGGCTGTGGTGCAGTACCTGGTCACGGGCTTCGGCGCGGTGACGATGTTCATCTGCGTCACCATGGCCTTCCAGCAGCACAACTTCAAGCGCCTGCTGGCCTTCCACTCCATCTCTCAGGTGGGGTACGTCATCACCGCTATTGGCCTTGGCTCCGCCTTGGGCGTCAGCGCTGGCCTGTACCACGCCATGAACCACACCATCTTTAAGGGCCTCCTGTTCCTGACCGCCGGCGCGGTGCAGCACCAGACCGGCAGTCTGGACTTGGACGGACTGGGCGGCCTGGCCAAGAAAATGCCCCGCACCACGGCTCTGTTCCTCATCGGCGCGGCCTCCATCAGCGGCCTGCCCCCCTTCAACGGCTTCGCCTCCAAGTGGATGATCTATCAGGCCACCTTCCAGAAGGGCGTGGAAACGAACAACTTCTTCTTTATCATCGTCTGTGTGCTGGCGCTGCTGACCAGCGTCCTGACCCTGGCCTCCTTTATTAAGGTGACGCAGAGCGTGTTCTTCGGCCAACTGCCGGAGAAGTACAAGGACGTGAAGGAAGTCCCGCTGCTCATGCGCATCCCCATGTGGATTTTGGCGGTGCTGTGCATTATCACCGGCCTGTTCCCCACCCAGGTGCAGAACTGGGTGCTGCTCCCCGCCACCAACGCCGTTTTCAACGCCGCCAGTTACATCGACGCGGCCATGGGCGAGGGCTACGCCGCTCTCCACAACATCGTCTCCAGCGGCGTGACCTCTCTGGGCGTGTCCACCTGTTGGAGCCCCCTGTCCTGGCTGGCACTGCTGTTCTGTGTCACCTGCGCCGTGACCATTGTGGCCCTGCTGGGCGGCCCGGACAGCAAAGAGGATTCCCACGTCTCCGCTGCGGACGAGAACGCGGAGGAGCTGGACCCCAAGTACGAGCCGTTCTTCTCCGGTGAGGAGAGCGTCTACTCTCAGGTGGGCGGCAGCGACCTGTTCTGGGGCTTCAAGCACAGCTGGCGGAAGTATTTCACCTTCTGGACCAACTGGCACAGCGGCGTCGTCAACGACTACACCCTCTACGGCGTGGTGGTGACCGCCTTCGTGCTGCTGGCCTGCATCATCGTGCTGTAAAGGAGGCGGAATTATGACTGATTTGCTTTTTAATCTGATTTATGTGCTGCTGTTCCCCGGCCTGCTGTTCTGCGTGGTCATGGGGGTACTGCTGGCGGGTCTGGACCGCATTTGGGTGGCCCGGATGCAGCGCCGCGTGGGGCCGCCTCTGCTCCAGGGCTGGTATGACTTCCTGAAGTGCTGCGGCAAGGAGACCATCATCCCCCGCCACGGCAAAAAGGCCATCTACTACGGCGCGCCCCTGCTGGGCTTTGTGGCACTCATTACCATTTCCCTGTTCCTGCCTGTGGTGAACGGTCATGCCGCTTTCTCCGGCACGGCGGACTTAGTCGTGATTCTGTACCTGCTGACCCTGGTCAGCGTGTGCATGATCGTCGGTGCCTCGGCCACCGGCTCCCCCTTCGCCGGGGTGGGCCTGAGCCGGGAGATGGTGGCTATGATTTCCTATGAGCTGCCCTTCGTGCTGGTCATCCTGGCGGTCAGCAAGGCTGTCCTCCCCGCCGGAGGCGGCGCGTCCTACACCTTCTCCCTCCAGGCCATCGCGGACTATCAGGCCACCAACGGCCCCCTCATCACCCACTGGGCACTGATCCCCGCCGCCATCGCCATGCTCTTCGTCATCCCCTGCGAGGTGGGGATGCACCCCTTCGACGTGTCCGAGGCGGAGACCGAAATCTGCGAGGGCACCCTGGCGGAGTACAGCGGTCCTCCCCTGGCTCTATACCGGCTGACCCATATGGTGAAAATGTTCATCATGACCGCCCTGTTCTGCGTCCTGTTCCTGGGCGGCATCAGCACCGGCTTTGTGGTGCTGGACACGCTGATTTTGATCGTGTTCTGTCTGGTGCTGACCTTCCTGACCATGAGCTTGCCCCACGCCGTCTGCGCCCGGTTCAAGACCGAGCAGGTGTTCCAGTTCTACTGGACCGTGGTGGCTGGACTGGCGGCAGTCAGCCTGATTCTGGTCTGGCTGGGATTCTAAGGAAATCGGCCCGCCGCCCGCCTGTGTCGCTGGGCGGCAGAAGGGAGAAGCTTCATGTTTGATAAACTGATTGACAACAGCATGGCGAAAAGCCCCTGGATTTTCCACATCAACGCCGGTTCCTGCAACGGCTGCGACATCGAGCTGGTCAGCGTGCTGACCCCCCGGTACGACGCGGAGCGGCTGGGCTTCCGGCTGACCGGCACCCCCCGTCAGGCGGACATCGTGGTGGTCAGTGGCCCCATCACCCTCCAGACCCGTGACCGGCTGGTGCGGACGCTGGCCCAGGTGCCGGAACCTCGGGTAGTGGTGAGCCTCGGCTCCTGTCCCCGCTCGGGCAACGTGTTCAAGGGCAGCTACGCCATCGACGGGCCGCTGGACAAGTACACCCACGTGGACGTATCCGTTGGCGGCTGCACCCCCAAGCCGGAGGCAATCGTGGCTGCTCTGGCTCAGGCCGCGGAAATCCTGCGGGAAAAGAGGAAGGAGATGCACAAGTAATGCTTCCCTATCTCACCAAAGCCCTGACCAACCTGGTCAAAAAGCCCGTCACCGAAAAATTCCCCGCCGGGGACCCGCCCAAGGCGGCGGAGGGCTACCGGGGCCGTATCCAGTACGACCCGGAAAAGTGTATCAACTGCGGCATGTGTATGCGGGTCTGCGCCCCCCAGTGTATGCACCGGGACATTGAAAAGCTGGAAAACGGCGACCAGAAGATCACCTTCACCTTTGACCTGACCAGTTGCACCTTCTGCTCTATGTGCGCGGACTTCTGCGCCCGCCACGCCATCACGCTGTCGGACGACTATATGATCGTGGGCACTCAGCCGGAGGACTTTCTGGTGACCGGCACCTTCGTCAAGAAAGCGCCGCCTCCCAAGCCCAAGTTCACCCCAGAGCAGATTGCCGCAATGAAAGCCAAGGCCGAGGCGGCAAAAGCGGCCAAAGCCGCCGCAGGAGGCGCAGGAGGCGCTGCACCCAAGCCCAAGCTGACGCCGGAAGAGATCGCCGAGCGGAAGGCCAAGGCGGAGGCCGCAAAAGCGGCCAAAGCTGCCGCCGTCCAGCAGGGGGAAGCCTGATATGTGCCTTGCGATTCCCATGCGCCTGACGGAAATCGACGGCAACGACGCCGTGGCCGAAGTGGACGGCGTCAAGCGGAAGATTCGCGTGGATTTCATCAAGGAGCCGAAGGTGGGCGACTACGTCATCGCCCACGCGGGATTTGCCATTGAGCGGCTTCAGGAACAACAGGCGCTGGACAACCTGGAGGCCATTCGGGAGGTCGCTGATGCTCTCTGAGGCCGCCTTTGCCCGGCTGCCGGAGGGGAAAAAGCTGCTCCGGGGTATTCAAGAAATGGAACTGCCCGGCCCCGTCTGCCTGATGGAGGTCTGCGGCACCCACACCATGGCCATTGCCAAGGCAGGGCTGCGGCAGCTGCTGCCGGAGGGCGTGGAGCTGCGCTCCGGGCCGGGCTGCCCGGTGTGCGTCACCCCGGCGGGGGTGATGGACGGAGTGCTGGCTCTCAGCGAGACGCCGGGGCTGATTTTGACCACCTACGGCGACCTGATGCGGGTCCCCGGTTCCACGCCGGGAGACGACCTCCAGCGCCGCCGGGCCATGGGCGCGGATGTGCGCTGGGTCTACTCCCCCATGGACGCGCTGGAGCTGGCCCAGGCGGAGCCGGACAAACAGGTGGTGTTCCTGGGCGTGGGGTTCGAGACTACCGCGCCGGGCACCGCTCTGGCGGTGCTGGAGGCCCAGCGGCGGGGAATCACGAACTTCTCCCTGCTGTGCCTGCTGAAACGGACGGAACCGGCCCTCCGCGCCCTGATTTCTCGCCCGGACTTTCGGGTGAATGGCTTCCTCTGCCCCGGCCATGTGGCCGCCATCACAGGGGCGGAGGCGTTTCGGTTTTTGCCGGAGGAATACGGCCTCCCGGCGGTGGTCTCCGGCTTCGAGACTGGCGACCTGCTGGCGGCGGTTTACGCGCTGCTGACCCAGATTCGGGACGGCGCGCCCCGGCTGGAAAACGAATACACCCGCGTGGTGTCCCCCCAGGGCAACCCGGCGGCGCTGGCCTTGATGGAACAGGTGCTGGAGCCGGTGGACAGTGTCTGGCGGGGGCTGGGGGAGATTCCCGAAAGCGGCCTGGGGCTGCGGAAGGAATTTCGGGTCTTCGACGCAGCAAAGCGGTTTTCCTTCTCCCCCGGTCAGCGGGTGGAGAACGCCGGCTGCCGCTGTGGGGCCATTATCTGCGGCCAGCTGAACCCCCAGGACTGCCCGCTGTTCGGCACAGCCTGTCAGCCGGAGCATCCCGTGGGGCCGTGTATGGTCTCCTCCGAGGGGGCCTGCGCCGCAGCGTATAAGTATCAGGGGGTAGAACTGTGAACGAGGAAATCATCACCCTGGACCACGGCGGCGGCGGTCAACGCACCGCCCAGCTCATTGAAGAACTGTTGCTGCCTGCCTATGGCAACCCGGCGCTGAACGCCCTGGGAGACGGGGCGGTGCTGGACCTGGAAGGCCCGCTGGCCTTTTCCACCGACAGCTTTGTGGTCAGTCCGCTGTTTTTCCCCGGCGGGGACATCGGCAAGCTGGCAGTCTGCGGCACCGTGAACGACCTTGCCATGTGCGGCAGCGTCCCCAAATATCTCAGCCTCTCCATGGTGCTGGAGGAGGGTCTGCCGCTGGCCGACCTGCGAAAAATCGTCACCTCCGTGGCGGAGACCGCCAAACGCGCCGGGGTGCAAATCGTCACCGGCGACACCAAGGTGGTGGAGCATGGCAAGGGCGACGGCATTTATCTGAACACCGCCGGCATCGGCGTCCTGCGCTGGCCGGGGCTGACCCCTGACGCCATCCGTCCGGGAGACGCGGTAATTCTGTCCGGCACGATGGGCGACCACGGCGTCACCGTCATGCTGGCCCGCAGCGGATTGATGGAGGGCAGTACCCTCCGCTCCGACTGTCAGCCCCTGCATCGGCTGGCGCAAGCGGCGCTGGACTGCGGCGGTGTGCGGGTACTGCGGGACCCCACCAGAGGCGGCGTAGCCACCACGTTGAACGAGTTCACCGAGAACCGCCCCTTCTCCATCTGTCTGGAGGAGGACGCGCTGCCCGTCAGCCTGTCCGTACAGGCGGCCTGTGACCTGCTGGGGTTGGACCCCCTGTATTGTGCCAACGAGGGCAAACTGCTGGCCGTGGTCGCGCCGGAAAAGGCCGAGGCGGTGCTTTCCGCGCTGAAAAGCACTCCCGGCGGCGAGAACGCAGCGGTCATCGGCCATGTCTCGGAGCGGCATCCCGGCCGGGTGCTGCTGCGCACCGGACTGGGCGGCAGTCGTATCCTGACCCGGCTCAGCGGGACGCAGCTCCCTCGTATTTGTTAATGAAATCGACTTAAAACACCGAAAGGCGGCGTCGTTATGCAGACTAACAAGAAAATTTCCATCACAAAGGACGAAATCGTCCCCACCGCCCAAGCCATGCGGGAGGCGGGTCACGTGCTGGTGATGATCCACGGCCACCGGGACAAGGACGGCCAGCCGGTCATCAGCTACCACTACGACAACGGCCCGGAGACCGTCGGCTATGAGGTGGTGGGAGAGGAAGAGGTCCCCTCCATCGCGCCCATCTATGACGCCGCCGCCGAGTGGCCGGAGCGGGAGCTGAACGAGCTGCTGGGCTTCACCTTTACCGGGCTGGACACCAGCGAGCGGCTGTTCCTGCCAGACAACATGCTGGACGGCAAGGGGCAGATCATCGTCACCCCCATCAACGTGCTGAAAGAGAAAAACGGCCTGCTGTGAGGTAGGCGCAAAAAGGGCGGGTCCCGCGAAAGGACCCGCCCTTTTTATGGTTCGATTGAGAAAATCTCGGTCACGAAATCGTCACCCTGCCGTTTTCAAAGCTGTTGGCGTCGCTGCTAAAGTGCTCAATGGAGAAGCAGTACACCCCGTCCTCCTGGATGGAGAAGGTGTAGCTGTGCTGTTGGGCGGAAACCGTCTCCGCTCCGGTGAACACGCCATCCTGGAACACGCCGAAAGCCAGACTGCACGTGTCGTTGGCCTCCAGCGTCACCGTCACCGTGTCCCCGGCAGACAGGGTATAGCCCTCCTCCCCTTCCGGGTAGAGCAGCACCATACTGCCATTGTCCATGGCGAAAGCCGGGAACTGGCCGTTTTCGTCTGTCGCCAGCTCGTTCAGGCTGTGTGGAAGCGTCCCGCTGGGGATGGTGCTCATGTCCACCAGCGTGGTGCTGTCGATGACCGCCTGCTCCTGTTCCTCCAACCGGGCACGCTCGTAGGCGATGGCCTCCTCTTTGGTCAGTGTCATGACCTCGTTGCCGTCCTCGTCATAGTAGTGGGTGGTCCCGTCCGCGTCCTCGCTCATTCCGGCCACGGCCGCCCCCGCTTGCTCCAGCAGGGCGGA
Organism: Clostridiales bacterium; assembly: GCA_020859945.1. Taxonomy (GTDB): domain Bacteria; phylum Bacillota; class Clostridia; order Oscillospirales; family Oscillospiraceae; genus Onthomonas. The sequence continues at coordinate 56,052 of JAJBVG010000017.1, forward strand.
TTTTTCCCAATCGCTCATGCCATCCGTCAGGGCAAAGCCCGTCCACTGGGCCACGGCCACCCCTGCCGCCGTCAGGCACAGAAGCCCGGCCAGCACCGCCGCCACAAGGCCAATTTTGGTCACGCGGCGGGTCATGCGCCCACGCCTGGGCGCGTTTTTGATTTTTTTCATTGTCATCCCCTCAATCGTGTCGGCGGAGACCTGCTCCCGCTCCTGCATTTCCACGGGAACCGCCTCCACGTGATCCATCAGGTCAGAAATTCGCATCTTCAACGGTATAGCCTCCTTTTGTCAGTTGTTCTTTCAGTTTCTTACGGCCCCGGCGGAGCTTGGTCTTGACGGTGGAGACGTTCAGCCCCAGTTCTTCCGCGATGACCGCCACCGGCTGATAGTAGTAATAGTATCGGAAGAAGATCTCTCGTTCAGGGGATTGCATGGCGGAAATCGTCCGGCGCAGACAGGCGGCCAGCTCCTTTGTCTCCAGCTTTCGCTCCGGCCCGTCCACTGTGATTTGCAGTACGTCCTCCTCCAGCGGCAGGTCAATACCCCGCTTTCGGGCAAATTCTCTGGCTTTGTTCCGGGCCACGCCGCCCAAATACGCCTTCACCTTGTCCGGCACGACCTGCCTGGCGTTGACCCAGAGGATGTAAAACACGTCCGCGGTCACTTCCTCCAGGTCGGCGCGGGAGATGGATGCTCCGCCGATATTAGCGACGATGGTGCTGACATAGCCGGTGTACCGCTGAATGAACCATGCCAGCGCCGTCTCATCGCCCCTCCGCAGTCGTTTCAGCGCTTCGCGCTCCTCCATTGCGTCACCCCCATTGTTTTGTGCTTCCGAACGGCCCGTTCACTTATCAGATGACAAAAACGCGCCCTTTGGTTTCACCGGCGAAAAAATTTTTGACACAAAAAGCGGCGGATTCCCGCGAAGGAATCCGCCGCTTTGTTATTCGTTTGGGAGAGGTTCTCACCCGACCTGATTGTAGAACCAGGTGGTTGTGACTTCGTAATTCTCCTCCACTTCCTCGTACCAGTCGTCGAAGGCGTCGGACTGGAGGCTGGACTGAGCGACGGTCTGCCAATAATACAGGTCGTCGAAGCCCACGAAGTAGAGCAGCTGATAGCCGATGTTGGTCTCGTCCTTGAGGATGGTGTAGTCGCCGCTGGCCCGGCTCTCGTCCAGTACCCACGCCTCCAGAGTGGCGTCCAGAACGCCCTTGTACACGGTGGAGTTCAGGCCGCCGTCCTCGTTGGTGCTGGTGTCGGCGCTGTTGTCCGCCACCAGGTCGATGAAGTCGTCCTCGGTGCCGCCGTTGTCCAGCCAGGTCTGCTGAAGCTCCTCAGCGGTGGCCAGCGCGTCGTCGTAGAGGTAGGTGGTCTCCTCGGATTCCTCGTCCTCCTCGTCCTCGTCGGCTTCGATGAGGATGTTGCGGACGTTGGCGGCGTAGTAGTCGTCGCGGTAGCGGTCAGAGAAGTAGACCACGTAGTAGCCCTCGATGGTAGTGACCGTCTGGGTGGTGACAGTTTCCGCGCTGCTGTCGCCCGCGGCGCTGGCATCCGCAGGGTCAGTGCTGGCGTCCGCCGCTGCGCTGGTGTCGGCGGGGTCAGTGCTGCTGTCAGCGGAGTCGGCGTCGTCGGTCTCCACCTCTACCTCGGTCTCGGTGGTGTCCTCAATGACGGTGCTGTCGCCCGCCGCCCGGCTCTCGTCCACCAGCCAGTCGCCAAAGGTGTAGCTGGAGAAGCTGCTGGGGGAGGTGTCGGAGTAATCTGTGGCGCCGCTTTCGGTGACAACAGACGCAATAGCGTCCTCGTCGCCGCTCTCCAGAGCCTGTTGCAGCTCCTCGGCCAGAGCCTTGGCAGCGGCTGCGGCCTCCTCGATCTCCTCATCGGTGGCGTCGATCTCGTTGCCGTCGTCTTCGTAC
>JAJBVG010000052.1 GCA_020859945.1 Clostridiales bacterium
GGTCTGTTACGGCGTCAGAAAGTTTGATCGCTTTCGCAACAGAATCCTTCACCGTACTCCGTAAATAGAGAAAGCCAGAGTTTCCCTTGGCTTCATTATTTTTGCGGGTTATTTTTCTCTACCCCAACTCTTGACATAGAACCAAGAAAAAAAAGGGCACTTTCTCCCGCAGAAATGCGATGTGAGAAAGCGCCCCTTATTTAAATCAATCTTTTATCTATTATGCAAATGGATTCTCCGTGGGATAGGGCAAACTTTTGGGCTGATTATACGCGATGTCCTCCACGCCCAAGAACTTGAACGCCTCGTAGAGGTACTTGCCCACATGGGAGAAGGCTACCGCGCCGTGATGGGGATAACGCTTCTGGATCAGCACATGGCGGTAGAACCGGCCCATCTCCGGGATGGCGAACACACCGATGCCGCCGAAGGAGCGGGTGGGTACGTCCAGCACCTCGCCCTGGGCAATATAGCTGCGCAGCTTGCCCTCGCTGTCGCACTGGAGGCGGTAGAAGGTGATGGGGCTGGCGGCGATGTCGCCCTCCAGGGTGCCCCGGGTGAAGTCCGGTTCGGAACCAGTCGGCTCCAGCAGGCGGTGCTGAATAAGCTGGTACTTCACGGCACGGCTGGAGCAGAGCTTGCACTCCGGGGTGTTGCCGCAGTGGAAGCCCATGAAGGTGTCTGTCAACTTGTAGTCGTACTTGCCCTTGATGTCCTCATCGTAGATGTACTTGGGGACGCTGTTGTTGATGTCCAGCAGGGTGACAGTGTCGCCGGAGACGCACATACCGATGTACTCGCTCAGCGCGCCGTAGATGTCCACTTCGCAGGAAACGGGGATGCCCCGGCTGACCAGGCGGCTGTTCACATAGCACGGCTCAAAGCCGAACTGACTGGGGAAGGCAGGCCAGCACTTGTCCGCAAAGGCAACGTACTGCTTGCTGCCCTTGTGGGCCTCGGCCCAATCCAGCAGGGTCAGCTCGAACTGGGCCATGCGCTCGTTCAGCTCAGGGTAGTAGCTGCCCTCGCCCATCTCGGCGGCCATTTCCGCGCAGATGGCGGGGATGCGCTCGTCGCCGGCGTGTTCCTTGTAGGAGACAAGCAGGTCCAGCTCGGAATTTTCCTCGATCTCCACACCGATTTCGTACAGACCCTTGATGGGGGCGTTACAGGCAAAGAAGTCCTGGGGACGGGGGCCGAAGGTGATGATCTTCAAATTCTTCACACCGATGATGGCACGGGCCACGGGGACAAAGTCCCGGATCATGTCGGCCACTTCCTCGGCGGTGCCCACGGGGTATTCAGGGATATAGCCCTTCAGGTGGCGCATTCCCAGGTTATAGGAGCAGTTCAGCATCCCACAGTAGGCGTCGCCCCGGCCGTTAATCATGTCGCCGTCGCCCTCGGCGGCGGCCACAAACATACAGGGGCCATCGAACCGCTGGGCGATCTCGGTTTCCGGAGTCTCCGGACCGAAGTTGCCCAAGAACACCACCAGAGCGTTGCAGCCCGCCGTTTTTACATCGTCCACAGCCTTGAGCATATCCAGCTCGTTCTCCACGGTGATGGGGCACTCATAGAGGCCCTCGCCGTAGGCGGCCACGATGTTTTTCCGGCGCTGGGTGGACAGCGCGATGGGGAAGCAGTCACGGCTGACGGCGATGATGCCCAGCTGGACGGTTGGAATGTTTTTGCTTATCATCTGAAATTCCTCCTTGTTCCAAATCAGTATGTTGTACCAGTCCCTAGTTTACACGATTTCCGCCGCGATGTCAGCAGAAATATCTAAATTGTTGCCACGCAGCCCGATGTGCGCGCCCTGCGCGGCCTCATCGGTGTCTGGGTGGGCAAGCAGCCACTTGTTAGCGGCCCAGAGCAGCGCGTCGTCTCCGCCGTAGATATTCATGCCCTCCGGCATGGGGCCGTTGGTGCCTCTGGGCAGGGCCACCAGCACCTGGAAGCCCCTGGCGGGGTCGGTGTGGCAGGGAGCGTAGTGCAGGGTGGTGGCGTAGACCTCCACCATTACCCCCGCGGGGACGCGGAACGCCTTCACGTCGGCGGTGTCCAGCACCCCATCGGTGATTTGCCCCTGCTTTGCCAGCAGCAGGATAAAGTCCGATGTCCCCAAATTGAACTCGCTGTCCCTGTGGTACTCCAGGCAGTTCAGCTTGGTGTTGTGGCCGTTGCACCAGCCCATCTGGACGGGCATTCCGCCGAACAGGTTGTCGGAGACCTCCGCCGTGGCGGGCAGCTCCTGCAAGCTCTCGTCCTCGGCGATGTAGACCACGCCTTCGGTCACCGGGGTCTTTGCCAGCGCCTCCATGATTTCCTCCACGGGGAACCCCTCGTGGATTTGGCCGTAGGACTTGAAGGCGGCATCAAATACAGAATAGATGTTCAAATCTCACACTTCCTTTGCTTCTTGGCTTTCCTCGTCGTCTGCGTCTCCCTCATCGAGGAGGTCTTCCTCCTCAGCGGGCGCTACTTCCTCCTCCTCGTCTGGGTTCCCCAGCTTTTCCTTCTCGAACGCCTTCCAGGAGATATAGAAAAGGTAGCCCGCATAGGTGAAAATTCCCACGGCGGCCAGCGCCATCACCCCTGCCAGAACGAGGGTTTGGGTCATGGACATAGAGGTGGTCCCGTTTTTCGCGTTTTGGAGCATCTGCCACGCCATATAGAGGATGTAAGCGCCCACCAGCGCCAGCAGCGCCGAATGGGTACCGCCGCCGCTGTTCTTGGGGCGTTCTCTGTTTCGCTTTGTCACGCCGCTCACCTCAGCCGTGGAGCAGGGGGAACAGCTCTTTGCACGCCGGGTAAATCTGCTGGAACTGCTGGTACCGCGCCTCGTACAGCGCCGACAGCGCCGGGTCCGGCTCAACCGCGTCCACCACATGGACGAGGCTGTCGCAGACCGCCTTGACGGTGGGGTACGTTCCGTCCGCCACCATTGCCAGCATTGCGCCGCCCATGCCGGGGCCTTGCTCCGATTCCACGATCTCCAGCGTCACGTTCAGCACATTGGCACAAATGGTTTTCCACAGGGGAGATTTCGCACCACCGCCGCAGATTTTGCTCCGCTCGATGACGATGCCCTGGGAGCGGGCCACCTCCAGACTGTCCCGGATGCCAAAAGCTACCCCTTCCAGCACCGCCTGGGTCAGGTCGGCGCGGGTGGTATCCATGGTCATGCCGATGAAGGTGCCGCGGGCATCGGTGTCGTTGATGGGGCTGCGCTCCCCCATCAGGTAGGGCAGGAAAAAGACGTGGTTTTTGCCCAGCTTGTCCCGTGTGATGGGGGCCTGTTCCCCAGCATAATCCTCGGTCTGGAAGATGTCCTCCATCAGCCACTTGTTGCAGCTGGCGGCGGAGAGCATACAGCCCATCAGATGGTAGTTTCCGTCTGCGTGAGCGAAGGAGTGGAGGGCGTTCTGCGGGTCCACTCCGAACTTCTCGCTGGAAATGAAAATGGTCCCAGAAGTACCGAGGGAGATGTTGCAGGCCCCCTCGCCTACGGTGCCGGTGCCCACCGCGGCGGCGGCGTTGTCCCCGGCTCCGGCGGCCACCACCACCGTCTCGGGCAGGCCCAGCTTTTTCGCCATATCCGGCAGGAGCATCCCCACCGGCTGGTAGGATTCAAAGATTTGGGCCATTTGAGATTCTTTTATGCCGCAAATCTCCAGCATCTCCTGCGACCAGCGTTTGTGCTGCACGTCAAAGAGCAGCATCCCGGAGGCGTCGGAGACGTCAGTGCAGTGGACGCCGGTGAGCTTGTAGTTGATAAAATCCTTGGGGAGCATGATTTTGTCGATTTTGGCGAACAGATCCGGCTCGTTCTCCCGCATCCACAGCAGCTTGGGGGCGGTGAATCCCGCAAAGGCGATGTTGGCGGTGTACTGGGAAAGTTTCTCCTTCCCCACCACGTTGTTCAGGTAATCCACCTGCTTGGCGGTGCGCCCGTCGTTCCAGAGGATGGCGGGACGGATGACGTTGTCGTCCTTGTCCAGCACCACCAGGCCGTGCATCTGGCCGCCGGCCCCAATGCCCGCCACCTGGGCGGCGTCGAAGCCCGCCAGCAGCTCGGGGACCCCCTCCTCCACGGCGGAGAGCCAATCCTCCGGGTTCTGCTGGCTCCAGCCGGGGTGGGGGAACTCCAGCGGGTAGTCCTTGGAGACGATGTGTAAAATTTGACCCGTTTCGTCCATCAGCAGCAGCTTGACCGCCGAAGTGCCCAGGTCGATTCCGATGTAGAGCATAAAATTCTCCTTTGTTACCATTTAACGGAAAGAATGTAGCGCGCGCCATCGTGCCGCCGCTCACAGTCGTTTCATAGGAATGGCGCTGCGAGGACCGCAGCGCCATATCCCATTGTCTCAGCAGAGCAGATCAGGACTTGCCGGTCTTGCGGTTGGAGACCACGTCGAAGATAACAGCCACCAGCAGCACCGCGCCCTTGACCACGTACTGCCAGTTGTTATCCATGCCCAGGATGGACATACCCTGGTTGATAACGCCCAGCAGGATAGCGCCGACCATCACGCCGGCGATGGTGCCGGACCCGCCGTAAGCGGACGCGCCGCCGATGAAGCAGGAGCCGATGGCGTCCATCTCGTAGGAGGTACCGGTGTCGCCGTTGACGGAGCCGACACGGGCCGCCACCAGCAGGCCAGACAGACCAGCCAGGAAGGACATGGAGGCGTAGGCCATGAAGTAGACCCTGCGGGTGTCGATGCCGGAGAGCTTGGTGGCCTTCTCGTTGCCGCCCACCGCGTAGAAGTAACGGCCAAAGGCGGTCTTGGAGGTGATGTAAGCGTAGATAAAGACCACAGCCAGCACCCACAACAGCATCACGGGGATGCCCTTATAGTGGGCCAGCTTCCAGGTATAGAACAGCACCAGCAGCGCAATGATGACCATCTTGGCGTAAGTCCCCGCCGCAGGGGCAACCTTGTAACCGGCCTTAGTCTTGTTGGCGCGGTTGATGGCGGTGTAGACCAGCAGGCCTACCGCCACGATGATGCCGACGATGAAGGCAGACCACTTGACATCGCTGTCAATGCCGGGAATCTGGATGTAGGAGGCGAAGATGTTGACGAACAGCTTGTTGCTGCTGACGTTGATGGTCTTGGAGTTCAGCACGATACGGCCCAGGCCGCGGAACAGGAACATACCGGCCAGGGTGCAGATGAAGGGCGGGATGTGGACATAGCCGATCCAGAAGCCCTGCCACACGCCGATAACGGCGCCGATGGCCAGGCAAATGATAATGGTCAGGACGGCGTTCATGTTGGCGCTGGTCATCAGCTGGGCGCCGATAGCACCCACCAGGCAGACGGTAGCACCGATGGACAGGTCCACGTTGCCGCCGGTGAGGATACACAGCAGCATACCACAGGCCAGCACCAGCACGTAGGAGTTCTGGAGCAGCAGGTTGGAAAGGTTCTGCGCGTTCAGCAGGCGGCCGTCGGTCAGCCACGCGAACAGCAGGAAGACGATCACCAGGGCGATGACCATGGTGTATTTCTTAATGAAAGACAGCACGTTTGTTTTCATGAATATCAGCACTCCCTCACTTTTATTGTTTGTCGGAACTGAGAATGGCCGCCATGATCTTCTCCTGGGTGGCCTCCTCAGCGGGCATCTCGCCCACGATCCTGCCCTCGTTCATGACGTAGATGCGGTCGCACATGCCCAGCAACTCCGCCATTTCGGAGGAGATCATGATAACGGACTTGCCCTGGGCCACCAAGTCGTTCATAATGCAGTAAATCTCGTACTTGGCGCCCACGTCAATGCCGCGGGTGGGTTCGTCCAGAATCAGCACGTCCGGGTCAGCGAACATCCACTTGGCCAGCAACACCTTCTGTTGGTTGCCGCCGGACAGGTTGCCCACCGCCTGCTGCACAGAGGGCGTCTTGGTATGCAGCTTGTCCACGTACTCCTCCGCCACCTGATTCTCCTTGGAGATGTCGATGATGCCCCGGTTGCAGACCTTCTCCAGCCGGGCCATGGTGGTGTTCTTGGCGATGGAGTCGGGCAGCACCAGGCCGTTGCCCTTCCGGTCCTCGGTGACGTAGGCCAAACCGGCCTCAATGGCGCTGCGCTCGGTCTTGAGGGTCACTTCCTTGCCGTCGATGAATATCTGGCCGGTGATGTTGGAGCCATAGCTGTGGCCGAAAATCGACATAGCCAGCTCGGTGCGGCCTGCGCCCTGGAGGCCAGAGAAGCCCACGATCTCGCCCTTATGTACCGTGAAGGAGACGTTGTCGTCCACCTTTTTCTCGGAATAAATCGGGTGATGGACCGTCCAGTTCCGCACCTCCATGCCAATTTCGTCGCTGACGTGGTGTTCCCGGCTGGGATACCGGTCGGTCAGCTCACGGCCCACCATGCCCTGGATGATGCGTTCCTCGTCCACGTCGTGGGCGGAGTTATCCAGCGTCTCGATGGTGGAACCGTCCCGAACCACGGTGATTTTGTCCGCCACGTAGGAAATCTCGTTGAGCTTGTGAGAGATGATGATGGAGGTCATGCCCTGCTTCTTGAAGTCCAGCAACAGGTCCAGCAGCATCCGGGAGTCTTCCTCGTTCAGGGAGGAGGTGGGTTCGTCCAAAATCAGCAGCTTCACGTTCTTGGACAGGGCCTTTGCGATTTCCACCAGCTGCTGCTTGCCGGTGCCAATGTCTTTGATTAAGGTAGTGGCGCTCTCGCGCAGGCCCACCTGGGCCATATGCTCCTCCGCCTGATGGTAGGTCTGGTTCCAGTCGATGCCGAACCGGCCCTTGCGTTCGTTGCCCAGGAACATATTTTCACCGATGGACAGCTCGGGGATCAGCGCCAACTCCTGGTGGATGATGACGATGCCCTCTTTCTCGCTGTCCTTCAGCGTTTTGAACTGGCAGACCTGACCGTTATAGATGATGTCGCCAGTGTAGCTTCCGTAGGGATAGGTGCCGCTGAGCACGTTCATCAACGTGGACTTGCCCGCGCCGTTTTCGCCCACCAGGGCGTGTATCTCGCCGCGTTCCACTTCCAGGTTGACGTTGTCCAGCGCTTTGACACCGGGAAACTCTTTTGTGATGTTTTTCATCACCAGAATATTGTCAGCCAAATCGGATTTCCTCCTCTTGTTCTTTTCTCGCTCCCGCCTGCCTCCGGAGGGGCAGGGACATAAAAGGGCGGAGCCGCCGATGCCCCGCACCGGCGTATGGCAAATGGGGTGGGGTGCAGCACCCCACCCCATTGCAGTTATCACGGAGCTTTGTCTGATGCCCTCAGGCGCGTTTCGCTGAATTACTCGTCGGTGGCAGAGACCAGATAGTCGCCGTCCCACTCATACAGGCCGGTGCTAACCAGGTCTTCCAGGTTGTCCTTGGTGACGGTCCAGGGTACCAGCAGGTAAGAGGGGATGATGCCGGTGCCATTGTCATAAGACTCGGTGTCGTAGGCGGCCTCAGCATCCAGGGAGTCCAGCAGCTCCTCGGCGGGAGAATTGCCAGCCAGGATCTCCTGGGCCAGGACCAGGGTGACGCCAGCCTCGTCGGAGACGTTCTTATAGACGGTCATGGTCTGGAGGCCGTCCACGATGTTGGCCAGGTTAGCGATATCGCCGTCCTGACCGGTGACGATGACTTCGTTGCTGCCGGCATAGTCAGTGCTGATGGCCTGGGCCACGCCCAGAGCGGTGGAGTCGTTGGAGCAGAGAGCCACATCCAGCTGGGTGCCGTCAGAGTAATAAGAAGCCAAGGTGTTCTGCATGTTCTCCATGGCGGTGTCGGTGGACCACTCGTTGGTGGCGCACTGCTCGAAGGTGGTCTTACCGGACTGGATCACCAGGATACCGGCGTCGATGTACTCCTGTAGGGTGTCCATAGCGCCGTTGAAGAAGTAACCGGCGTTGTTGTCGCTGGTGGGACCGGCGGTGAACTCAATGTTGTAGGAGACGGAGGTGTCACTCACGTCCAGGCCCAAGGTGTCAATGACGTACTGCGCCTGGAGGACGCCCACCTGATAGTTGTCGAAGGAGACGTAGTAATCGATGGTGTCAGTGTTCATGATCAGACGGTCATAGGCGATGACGGGGATGTCACCGGCGTCGGCCAGGGTCTGGGAGAGGGTGTCGCCATCGACGGCGGCGATGATGAGGATGTCCACGCCATCGGCGATCAGGTTAGCGATGTCGTTGTTCTGCTGGTCGGTGTCGTTGTCGGCGTAAGCCAACTCAACCTCGTAACCGGCGGCCTCGAACTGCTCTTTCAGGTAGGTGCCGTCACGGTTCCAACGCTCCAAGGACTTGGTGGGCATGGAGATGCCGATTTTCTGTCCGCCGGTGGATGCGGTGGCGTCGCCGGTGCTTTCGGCAGCGTCGTCGGCGGCAGCGGCGGAGGTGTCGGTATCCTCGGTAGTGGTGTCGGAGCTGGAACTGGAGCTGCCGCAGGCAGCCAGAGACAGGACCATGGCCATCGCCATGATCAGCGCGAGAAGCTTCTTCATGTTGTGTTACTTCCTTTCATTGTAAAAACGGGTGGATGGTAACCTGATCCCAAGGCCAAAAATTTCATCTTCAAAAAAGGTTTTTGCAATTACGAGAGAAAAAACAAAAAGGCGAGATACGTTTTCCTGGTGCTTTCCCGCTTGTCCTCATATTGTCCTCCTGCAGCGCAGGCTGCGGTCAGGGCGTCTACGGATCCCCCTTATATTTGTTTTACTCTGCGTCTTTCAAAACTCCACAGAAACGGCGTTTTTTGACCTTAAAATCTTCATTGAAGCAATTATAACATAAGTTAAGAAAAAGTCAACCCCACTTTGGACATTTTCACTAAGTTGTCGGAATGAAATTATCGTTCGCCTTTGCTATTTCAACAGACATTGTTTCCCGTTAGTTTTCCTCATGGCGCACCCCGCGGTCCTTGACAATTCACTCCCCTTGTCTTATGATGAATAAAACCTTTTTTCTGGAACATGGAGGGCCCTATGAAGGAACTGAACGAACTGCGGGAATGTTATGAGGCATATATTGAATTTGTGCGGGAATTGGGCCGCCGGGCCTCCCCAACGGACGGTCTCCTGGGGTTTGGCAGCGGTCCCAAGGACGACCCCGGCCACGAAAAGTTTTATTATGCGGCCAAAGAGAAGGCAGACGCCCTGGCCGCTGCCGCTCCCACTTCCCAGGACGCTGGGGAAGGGGTGGCG
>JAJBVG010000015.1 GCA_020859945.1 Clostridiales bacterium
CACCAACGCCATCGACGCCTTCATCGAGCTGGGCGGCGAGGACGGCGAAGCCCTGGCCGAGGCGCTGGACGCGGAGTCCGAGAGCTTTGACGCGGACACGGCGCTGACCGCCCTGACCGCCTATGCCGCTCAGTACGGCGAGGCGGACACCGCCACCATCGAGCTGGAGGACGAGGAGACCCTTGCCACCGAAGAGGCCACCTACACCGGCGCGGATCTGGCCGCCGCCGTGGAGGTCTACGCGGCCTACGGCTGTGAGGAGCCTGACCCCGCCAACTATGGCATTTGGGTCCCCGGTATCCCTGTGCTGCTGGGCAACCTGCTGGAGTCCGCCAACGTCGCCCCCTGGCTGGAGGGCCTGATTCTGGACGGCATTGTGGCAGGCTGCGGCGCAGTGTTGGGCTTCGTGCCTCAGATGCTGGTGCTGTTCATCTTCCTGGCCTTCCTGGAAGCCTGCGGCTACATGGCCCGTATCGCCTTCATCATGGACCGGGTGTTCCGGCGGTTCGGCCTGTCCGGTAAGTCCTTCATCCCCATCCTCATCGGCACCGGCTGCGGCGTGCCCGGTATCATGGCCTCCCGTACCATCGAAAACGAGCGGGACCGCAAAATGACCATCATGACCACCACCTTCATCCCCTGCGGCGCGAAGCTGCCCTTCATCGCTATGGTGGCGGGCGCCATTTTTGGCGGCGCACCTTGGGTGGCCCCCTCCGCCTACTTCCTGGGCATTGCCGCCATCATCTGCTCCGGCATCATCCTGAAAAAGACCAAGCTGTTTGTCGGCGACCCGGCCCCCTTCGTCATGGAGTTGCCCCCCTACCATATGCCCACCGTGGGCAACGTGCTGCGGAGCATGTGGGAGCGCGGCTGGAGCTTCATCAAGAAGGCCGGCACCATCATCCTGCTGTCCACCATCCTGGTGTGGTTCACCACCTACTTCGGCTTCATCGACGGGGCGTTCACCATGCTGGAGGAGGACCAAATCGACTACAGCATCCTGGCCACCATCGGCAAGGCCATTGCCTGGCTGTTCATCCCTCTGGGCTGGGGCAACTGGCAGGCAGCCGTGGCCTCCATCACCGGCCTGGTGGCGAAGGAGAACATTGTCGGCACACTGGGCATCCTCTACAACGCCGGGGATGGCACCGTCTACCAGAACATGGGCGCGGCGTTTACCGCCGTCAGCGGTTACTCCTTCCTGGCCTTTAACCTGCTGTGCGCTCCCTGCTTCGCCGCTATGGGCGCAATCAAGCGGGAAATGAACAACATGAAGTGGTTCTGGATCGCCATTGGTTATCAGTGCGGCTTCGCCTATCTGGTGGCGCTGGTGGTCAACCAGCTGGGCGGCCTCGTCACCGGGCAGGGCTTCGGCATCTTCACCGTAATTGCTATCGCGGTTGTGGTGCTGTTCTTCTACCTGCTGTTCCGCCCCGCCAAAACCGGGGATACCCTGAGAAGCAAGGCTCAGGTCTGAACCCTCATTTTCAACGACTGTTAAGGAGGAATGTGCAATGATCGCATGGCTCACTGCCAACGCGGGGACCATCGTCGTGGGACTGATCCTTCTTGCCATCGTCGCGGCCATCCTCCGCGGGATGCTCCGCGACCGCAAGCAGGGAAAGCACTCCTGCGGCGGCGGATGCGCCGGTTGTCCTCATGCCTGCGGCGGCGGCAGCTGCCACGCCGCTGCGCCGGGGATGACAGACCGCAAGCAATAACCAATAAAACAAGGCTGACCACCTGAGATGTTCGGGCGGTCAGCCTTTTTTGTTGTGTGAGAGGGGGAATAACCCCTCTGTCGATATGCGGAGGGGTTTCTCGCTGGAATCACCGGTTTTCAAGCGTCTTTCGCCGCCACCATGCCCCCATCGTCAATGGTGACATTGGAGCCGGGCAGACTTGTCAGATAATCATACATAGCCCGCTGACTGTCCGCGCTCTCCAGCCAGGTGACGGTGGCGCTGGCCTGCTGGTAAGCGGGGACGATTTGGCAGGAGACCTCCCGCACGCCGTTTTTGTCCCCTGTCAGGGTGACGTTGACCAGCATGGTGTACTCCTCCTTGCGGCTGAACCAGTAGTTGCCCAGGGAGTAGAAGATGGGGATGCCATTGTAGTACCGCACCCCCTGGAGCTGGTGGGGGTGGTCGCCAATGACCAGGTCGGCCCCCGCGTCCACCAGCGCGTCTCCCACCTCCGTCTGGTATTCCTCCAGGTCGGCGGTGCCTTCGATGCCCCAGTGCATATAAACCACTACGAAGTCCGCCTGTTCCTTCGCCTCGCCCACCCGCTGATAGAGCAGGTCGGTGTCGTAGGCGGTGTAGAAGGTGCCGGGGCTGTCGCTGGTGGCGGGTTTGGTCTGGGCGGACCACTCCACCCGGCTGGCGGCGATGTAGGCCACGGTGCAGTTCTCCAGCTGGGCGTAATAGATGGCGCTGGCGTCCTCCAAATCCTCTCCTGCGCCAATGCGGGCGATGCCCGCCCCGTCCAACGTGTCCAGGGTGTCCAACAGGGCCTCCTCCCCGTAATCGTAGATGTGGTTGTTGGCGAGAACTGCCACGTCTACCCCCAGTTCCTCCAGCGCCGAGACGCGGGAGGGATTGGCCCGGTAGGTGTAGGTTTTGCCCTCCAGCGGGGCGCCACGGCTGCTGTAGGTGAACTCATTGTTGAGACACATAATGTCCGCGCCCGTCATGTAATTCCGCAGCGTCTCGCTGACGCAGCCGGACAGCCCGTAGGAATCCAGCGCGGCGGTGGTGTACTGCCCCTCCGCCAGGTTCACGTCCCCGGCGAAGCAGAGGGTGTATTCATAGGCGGTGGCCGGGTCGGGTTCGAGGGCTTCCGGTTCCGGCTCTGTGGAGATTTCTTCCGTAGACAGAACAGAGCTGTCCCCGGCGGCGCTGGCGTCGGCGGGGTCGGTCTCCAGTTCGATTTCCGGGGAAATGTCCGCCGAAGTCTCCGCCGCCGCGCTTTCCTCCGCCGAAACGTCAGAGGTTTCCGCCGCTGTCTGCCCGCAGGCGGCCAAACTCAGCGTCAGCGCAAAACTCAGCAGAGGGGCAAGGCCCTGCCGGACGCGGTTTTGTCTGCTCATGGCTCGTCCCCCAGGAACACGTCCACGCCGTTGACCTCGATATCCTCGTCGGCCCGGATGAGCAGGTACTTCACCCCGTCGATGACCCGCGTCTGCACCAAATCGCTGCGGGCGGGGTCCACCTGAATGACCACGCTGGGGGTGCTGACGGAGAAGTGGCGGCTGTCGATGAGGTTGCCGGGGCTGACGGCCTGTCCGGTGCCAAACTCCGTGTCGAACTGGACGTTAAAGGCGGCCCGGTGTTCCTCGGAGATGTCGCAGGCGTCCAGCATTTCGCCCACCTCGTCCCGGGTGACTGTCAGCGGTTCCGGGGACTTGCTCTCCTTGTGGGCGGTGATGAGGTTGGTCAGCTGCTCGTGGACGGTCTGCACCACCTCCAACCGGCAGTCGTCCCCCAGGGCGTTGGAGAGGACGGCCTCGAAGCTCTTTTTCTGCTCTGCGGCGGGTTTGGGCGGCTCGGTGTGGAACACCGCCTCCACAAAGGCGGGGTGGCTGTCCTCCAGGTTCCGGGAGTAGAGCAGGGCGTTGTAAAGGTTGGTGCTGCGGTCGTCGAAGGCGGGGAACAGGAACCCCAGCTGCGGCGGGGACACCAGCCAGTCCCCCTTGTTGGTGTGGAAGGCCCGCTCCGACGTATCGTAGCTCAGGCCGGGCTTGGTGCGCTTCACCGGGCAGATGCTGCACAGCAGGTAGGAGAACACCTCCTCCGAGGCGTCGTCCTGCCTGGCCCCGTCCCGGCTGCGGAAGGGCACGTCGTAGGCGTTGTGGGCCAGCAAAATCAGGTAATTCCCCTCAAATTCCACCGAGCCGATGACCTTTTCATAAAACTGCTGGCGGCTTTCCTCGTCCCGGAGCTTGCTGTCCCGCATCTGCATCAGCAGGCCGTGTTCCGGGCTGCCCGCCACCTGCCGGGTGGAAAAGGCGATGTCCAGCAGGTTTCGTCCCAGCCCGCCGGATAGCACCTTTTTCAGCAGACCTAAGTATTGTTCGTTTTCCTCCTCGGTGAGCAGACCGAGAGGCTGCTCAAAGGTGGAGATAATTTCCTTCTGTTCGTTGACATAGCACCCGTATACCCGGGAAATGCTGTGCCGGTCCGGGCGAAGCTGTCGCCGCAGCTCCGCCACCTCTTTTTCAATCATGAATATCCTCCTTCACGTCGCCGCGGGCGGTGACGATCTCGTAGCCCGCCAGCCGTACCCGGCCCTCCAGACAGGAGCGGCACTCCGCCGCCTCCTCGCCGGTGCAAATTTTATTCTCATACAGCGAATACTTCTCCCGCACGCCGACAGGGGACAGGTTGGGCATGACCACGTTTGCCCCGGCCTGCAAGCCCAGCTCTCGCCCCCTGGGGTGGATGGTCCCCAGGGCGGTGGTGGCGGGGATGAGAGCGTAGGGGAACATCAAGCGCAGGATCGACACCATTCGCAGGGTCAGGTGCAGGTCGCCGCTGGGCTGGTCATGGAAGGGCGTGTCGGGGTGGGTGATGTAGGGGCCAATGCCGATCATGGCGGGCTGGAGCCGCTGCAAAAAACGCAGGTCTGCCAGCAGGTGTTCCGGTCTTTGGCCGGGGGACCCCACCATAAACCCGGACCCTACCTGATACCCCAGCTCTTTCAGCGTGAACAGGCAGTTCTTCCGGTGCTCCAGGGACAGAGAGGCCGGGTGTAACATTCGATAGTGGTCGTCGCTGGCCGTCTCGTGGCGCAGCAGATAGCGGTCCGCCCCCGCCGCCCGGTAAGCGGCGTAACTCTCCCGCTCCTTCTCCCCGATGGAGAGAGTGACGGCGCAGTCGGGAAACGCCCCCTTGATGGCCCGGACGATATGGCAGATGCGCTCATCCGTATACCAGGGGTCCTCGCCTCCCTGCAAGACGAAGGTGCGGAACCCCAGCGCCCACCCCTGGCGGCAGCAGTCCAGAATCTGCGCCTCCGTCAGTCGGTAGCGTTCGGCGTTGCCGTTGCTTTTGCGGATGCCGCAGTAATAGCAGTCGTTTTTGCAGTAGTTGGTGAACTCGACCAGGCCCCGGACGTAGACGTCTGTGCCGTACCATTTCCGGCGCTGGGCGTCCGCCGCCTGCGCCAGCTCCTCCTCCCATTCCGGGCCGGAAATCAGAGCCAGCAGCTCTTCGTCCGGCAAATCTCTGGTCTGGGTCAGCCTGACAATGCTCTCGTTCATGGCGCGCCTCCTTCGGGAATGACTTTTCGCGTACAGGGACATTATAAAAGAGTTGTCCCCGCCTTGCAAGTGGAAAACTTGGGGCGCGGCGGCGCATATTTCTCATTTCCTACTTGACAAATAGGAATTGATGTGATATACCCATAGTAGCTTGGGAGACAGGCCGGGTCTGTCCCGCCTATTCCTTCCAAAAGGTTCCATAACAGAAAGAAGGTTCCCTGATGATATACTTCGACAACGCAGCCACCACCTCCGTCAGCAAAACCGCGCTGGAGGCCATGCTGCCCTGTCTCACCGAAAATTACGGCAACCCCTCCAGTCTCCACCTGATGGGGCAGGAGTCCAACCAGGCCCTGGACGAGGCCCGGCTGACCGTGGCCAAGTGCCTGAACGCCCGGCCCGACGAGATTTACTTCACCTCCGGCGGCAGCGAGGCCGACAACTGGGCCATCACGCAGTTGGCGGAGCTGGGGGCGAAAAAGGGCAAAAAGCACCTAATCTCCACCACCTTTGAGCATCACGCCGTTCTCCACACCCTCAAGCGGCTGGAGAAGGCGGGGTACGAGGTCACTTACCTGGACGTCCACGAGGACGGCTTGGTGCGCCCGGAGGAGTTGAAGGCCGCCATCCGGCCCGACACCGCCCTTGTCACCATCATGTACGCCAACAACGAGATCGGCACCATCCAGCCCATCACCGAGCTGGGGGCCATCTGCCACGAGAAGGGCGTGCTGTTCCACACCGACGCGGTCCAGGCGGTGGGTCATCTGCCCATCGACGTGAAGGCCCAGAACATCGACCTGCTCTCCCTCTCCGGCCACAAGTTCCACGGGCCGAAAGGCGTGGGCGCGCTGTACTGCCGCCGGGGGGTCCGCCTGACCAACTTCATCGAGGGCGGCGCTCAGGAGCGCAACCGCCGGGCCGGGACCGAGAACATGCCCGGTATCTGCGGCATGGCCGCGGCCTTGCAGGAGGCGGTGGACCACATGGAGGAGAACGCCAAACGGGTGGCCTCCTACCGGGACCAGCTCATCGAGGGCCTGTCCAAAATCCCCTGTTCCCGGCTGAACGGCGACGCCAAGCAGCGTCTCCCCGGCAACGTGAACATGTGCTTTGAGGGCATCGAGGGCGAGTCCCTGCTGCTGCGGCTGGACCTGGCTGGTATCTGCGCCTCCTCCGGCAGCGCCTGCACCTCCGGCAGTCTGGACCCCAGCCATGTGCTGCTGGCCATCGGTCTGCCCAAGGAAATCGCCCACGGCTCCCTTCGCCTGTCCCTGGACGAGGTGAACACCCAGGAGGAAGTGGACTACACCCTCCAGCAGGTGCCCCAGGTGGTGGCGCTGCTGCGGGATATGTCCCCCGTGTGGGAGCAGATGCAGAAGGAAGGCAGGGCGTAAAATAGCTGTTAGCTCTTAGCTATTGGCTATTAGCTTGGCAGTTCTTTACCGTTCGCTTTACCTTTTATGGATTGCTGTGGCTGACAACGGCTAACGGCTTTTACCTCTGAAATAGAACCATTTGGTTTTTAGCACTTTGCTTTTGGCTGGCAGCGCCTGACTAACAGCTAATGGCTAACGGCTAAAAGCTCATAAAAATGAAAGGACTTTGATACTATGGCAATGGCATACAGCGATAAAGTGCGCGACCACTTCGCCAACCCCCGCAACGTGGGCAAAATCGAGGACGCCAGCGGCGTGGGCGAGGTCGGCAACGCCGTCTGCGGCGACATCATGAAGATGTACCTGAAAATCGAGGACAACGTCATCACCGACGTGAAATTCAACACCTTTGGCTGCGGCGCAGCCATCGCCACCAGCTCCATGGCCACTGAGATGATCAAGGGCAAGTCCGTGGACGAGGCCCTCCAGCTGACCAACAAGGCCGTTGTGGAGGCCCTGGACGGTTTGCCTCCCGTCAAGCTGCACTGCTCCGTGCTGGCGGAGGAAGCGGTAAAGGCGGCTCTGGCCGACTACTACACCAAGCAGGGCCTGCCGGTGCCGGAGGAATGTCAGGCCGCCTGTGACCACAACTGTGAAGCCTGCGGTATCTGACCGGCTGGCTGTGGTGGGGATGAGCGGCGGAGTGGACAGCTCCGCCGCTGCCTTGCTTTTGCGGGAACAGGGCTGGAAGGTGGTGGGCGTCACCCTCCACCTCTACGACAACGAGACCGCCGGGCTGGAGCCGGGGCGCACCTGCTGCTCTCTGGACGACGTGGAGGACGCCCGCCGCACCTGCTGGCGGCTGGACTGCCCCCACTACACCCTGAACCGGAAAGACCTGTTTCTGCGGGAGGTCATCGACCCCTTTGTGGAGACCTACGAGGCGGGCCGCACCCCCAACCCCTGCATCGACTGCAACCGCTCCGTCAAGTTCCCCGCTCTGTACCAGACCATGGAGACGTTGGGGGGCAGCGTCATCGCAACGGGGCATTACGCCCAGGTGGAGCGCAGCGGGGACCGGTATCTGCTGAAAAAGGGCAAAGACGCCGCCAAGGACCAGAGCTATATGCTCTACACCCTGACCCAGACCCAGCTGGCCCATACGGTGTTCCCCCTGGGTGGGTTGACCAAGGACGAGGTGCGCGCTCTGGCCCAGGAGCGGGGGCTGACCTCCGCGGCCAAGCCCGACAGCCAGGACATCTGTTTTGTCCCAGACGGAGATTATACGGCGTTTCTCCGGCGGCACACCGGACGCATGCCGGAGCCGGGGCCCTTCGTGGACCCGGAAGGCCAGGTGTTGGGCACCCACCGGGGGCAGCTTTGCTACACCATCGGCCAGCGCCGGGGCCTGGGGGTTTCCGCCCCTCACCGGCTCTACGTCTGCGACAAGGACCCCGCCGCCAACACCGTCACCCTGGCGGAGGAATTCCACCTCTACCGGCGGGAGCTGGACGCGGTGCGGCTGAACCTGACCGCGCTGGAGCGGCTGGACCAGCCCCTCCGCCTGAACGCCAAAATCCGCTACCACCACCGGGAGCAGCCCGCCTGGGTGGAGCAGACCGGCCCCGACAGCGTCCACGTCACCTTCGACCAGCCCCAGCGGGCGGTGGCCCCCGGCCAGTCCCTGGTGCTGTACGACGGGGAGTATGTGGTGGGCGGCGGTATTATCGTGTAAACAGCACATACAACTGATTTTCGGTGCAAACAGCCCGGCTCCAAGCACGGAGCCGGGTTTTTCTTATGAGTGCAGCCGGTATCAAACTGTAATCAAAACTGTAACCGGTCTGTCATTGACAGCAACTCACTGTTATGATATGATGGATACGCACCAATACAGAGGCATACGGATGTTGTTTTCCTGTTGCGTCTAAATCAAAGGAGGCCAATTAGTATGAAAAAGCTGCTTGCAAAGCGAAACAAACTCGGCTGGCTGCTGGGCGGCCTGCTGCTGCTTGCGCTGCTGTGCGGCGTGCTGGCGTTTTCGGTCTGGCATCCCGCGCGCCTGCAATTCGACCAGCCTGTGTCGTATATCGAAGTCCGCCACGAGGACAAGACCTATACGATGACCGATGAGGCGGAACTCGCCCCGCTTGTGGAGCAGCTCAACGCCTGGGACCTGCGCCGTGGGGAACGGCTCCAACCCTACAGCGGCTGGACGGTGCTGCTGGACGTTTACACGGAGGGCCGGGAAAAGCCTCTGCGCCTCACCTTCCACGGGGAGGGCTTCGACTACAACAACTACCTGTACTGTCCCAAGGACGGAGAAGAGATGGAAACGCTGCAAGCGGAGCTGCTGGCGCTGTTTTCGTGAAAAATGCGAAAAACAGGGAATAATAGAGTAAAACTGTGACAATTCTGCTGGGAACATTTCAGGGTTACGGGGGGTTACGCTTGAAAACAAACTTCCCTATAAGAAATTCGATTTTTCAATTTTAAAAAGTTTGTCCTGTACCGTAACCTACCGTAACCCCCA
>JAJBVG010000009.1 GCA_020859945.1 Clostridiales bacterium
GGTATGCAGGTGATGGAGCTGCTGCGGCAGAACATCCGCCCCCGGGACATCATGACCGCCGACGCCTTCCACAACGCCGAGACGGTGGATATGGCTTTGGGCTGCTCCACCAACACCATGCTCCACCTGCCCGCCATCGCCCACGAGTGCGGCATTGAGCTGGATTTGAACATGTCCAACGAGATCGCCGCCGTCACCCCCAACCTGTGCCACCTGGCTCCCGCCGGGTTCACCTATATGGAGGATCTGGAGCAGGCGGGCGGCGTGTACGCCGTCATGAAGGAGCTGGCCGACGCGGGTCTGCTGAAAACCGACCTCATCACCTGCACCGGCAAGACCATTGGGGAGAACATCGCTGACGCTGTCAACCGGGACCCGGAGATCATCCGGCCCATCGACAACCCCTTCATGAAAACCGGCGGCATCGCCGTCCTCTTTGGCAATCTGGCCCCCGACGGCTGCGTGGTTAAGCAGGCCGCCGTCGCCCCGGAGATGATGCAGCACAGCGGCCCTGCCCGCGTCTTTGACAGCGAGGAGGACGCCATTGCCGTCATCTACGCCGGCGGCATCAAGCCCGGCGACGTGGTGGTCATCCGCTACGAAGGCCCCAAGGGTGGCCCCGGTATGCGGGAAATGCTCAACCCCACCTCCGCCATCTGCGGCATGGGCCTGGGCGAGTCCGTGGCCCTCATCACCGACGGTCGCTTCTCCGGCGCAACCCGCGGCGCGTCCATCGGACACGTCTCTCCCGAAGCTGCCGCAGGCGGCATGATCGGCCTGGTGGAAGAGGGCGACATTATCTCCATCGACATCCCCGCCCACACCATCTCTCTGGACGTGCCTGACGACGTGCTGGCCGCCCGGAAAGCCGCCTGGGTCTGCCCGGAGCCGAAGGTCAAGACCGGCTATCTGGCCCGGTATGCCTCCCTGGTCACCTCCGCCGACAAGGGCGCGGTGCTGCGGACGCTGTAAAATAGTGACCAGCGGCTAGTAGTTAGTGGTTAGCAGAGCGTTCTGCTGCAAC
Source organism: Clostridiales bacterium (assembly GCA_020859945.1). Lineage (GTDB taxonomy): Bacteria > Bacillota > Clostridia > Oscillospirales > Oscillospiraceae > Onthomonas. Next base: position 1,025 of record JAJBVG010000009.1, read on the forward strand.
TGACTGTTTGACAATTTTGCAACAACTTTTTCACGGGAGCGCCGCGCCTTGCGGCGCTCCCAAACTGTTTCTTTGCCCCAAATTACATTGCAATTTTCCCCGGTTCGGGGTATGATAGGAACAGAAAAAATCCACAAAGGAGAATCAACATGGCAGTTTTGTCCCACCTGGAACCGGCTTCGGTGTTCCACTATTTCGAGGAACTTTGTTCCATCCCTCACGGCTCCGGCAACACCCGCGCCGTCAGCGACTACTGCGTCCGCTTCGCCCAGGTCCACGGCCTGCGGTATGTCCAGGACGCCCAAAACAATGTTATCATTTACCAGCCCGGCACCCCCGGCTATGAGCAGTCCCCGGCGGTGATGCTCCAGGGCCACCTGGACATGGTCTGTGAGAAGGAACTGGACTGTGACATCGACTTTGCCGCCGACGGTCTGCGGCTCCAGGTGGAGGACGGGGTCATCTCCGCCCAGGGCACCACCCTGGGGGGCGATGACGGCATCGCCGTGGCCTACGCCCTGGCGGTTTTGGCGGCGGAGGACATCCCCCATCCGCCGCTGGAGGTGGTGCTGACGGTGGACGAGGAGATCGGCCTGCTAGGTGCCGCCGCGCTGGACGGGAGCCTGCTCCAGTCCCGGATTTTGCTCAACATCGACTCCGAGGAGGAGGGCCACCTGCTCATCAGCTGCGCCGGGGGAGCAACCGCCACCTGCCGCCTGCCGGTGGAGCGGGGGGAAGTCTCCGGCCAGCTGGCCACCCTGACCGTCACTGGGCTGCGGGGCGGACACTCCGGCACGGAAATCATCCAGAACCGGGCCAATGCCAACGTGCTGCTGGGCCGGGTGCTCTACGCGCTGGACCGGGAGCTGGACTACGACCTGCTCCGGGTGGACGGCGGCACAAAGGACAACGCCATTCCCCGGCAGTCCGTGGCCCAGCTGGTGGTGAACCCGGAGGAAGGGGACACCCTGGCTGCGTTCGCGGCGGAGTGGAGCGCTACCTTCGCCAAAGAGTTCCAGTCCACCGACCCGGGCGTCTCTCTGCGGCTGGAGCTGGGAGAGGAGGGGAACTTCCTCGCCATGAGCGAGTCGGACAAGTGTACTGTTGTTTCCAGCCTGGTGCTGCTGCCCAACGGCATCCAGCGCATGAGCGGCGACATCCCCGGTCTGGTGCAGACCTCCCTGAACCTGGGGATTTTGCAGACCAGCGAGGACGAGGTCTCCGCCAGTTTCTCCGTTCGCAGCAGTGTGGGCAGCGAAAAGACCGCTCTGCTCCACAAGCTCACCGCTCTGATGGGGGTGCTGGGGGGACGGTTGGAGGTCTCCGGCGAGTACCCCGCCTGGGAGTACCGGCCCGATTCTCCCCTGCGGGACCTGATGGTACAGGTGTTTGAGGAGCAGTACGGCCACCCGCCGGTGGTGGAGGCCATTCACGCCGGGGTAGAGTGCGGCCTGCTGTCCGACAAGCTGCCGGGGCTGGACTGCGTCTCCTTCGGGCCAGACATGAAGGACGTACACACCACTTCCGAGCGGATGGACGTGGCTTCGGTACAGCGGGTGTGGAACTACCTGCTGGAGGTGCTGAAACGGCTGAAATGATGGAGTTTTCCCACTATAAGCTGGAGATTTACGTACCGGAGAGCCACTTTGAGGCTGTCCGCGCCGCCCTGTTCCGGGTGGACGCGGGGCACATCGGGAACTATGACCGGTGCCTGAGTTGGTCGCCGGTGCGCTCCTGCTGGCGGCCTCTGGCGGGGACCCACCCCTGGCAGGGGACGGAGGGGGCGCTGGAGGAGGCCGACGAGGTAAAAGTAGAAGTCACCGTCACCGCCCGGCGGCTGGCGGAGACGCTGGCCGCAGTCCGGGAGGCTCACCCCTATGAGGAACCGGTCATTCAAATTATCCCTCTCTGTTTGTCAACCGATGAGAAAAACGGTTGACAAACGCCCAAAACCTGCTATACTGATTGATAACTTCGTTTAACAATGAGTTGACAATCGGGAGGAACGACAGACATGGACGTAGCAAAGCTGGCACAGGAGATCATCGACGGCAGACGGCTGACTCGGGAGGATGACCTCTCCGGGTTTATTACCTGCGACTTGGAGGCCCTCTGCGCCGGGGCGGACGCCATTCGCGCCGCCTACGTGGGGGATAAGGTGGATTTGTGCTCCATCATCAACGGGCGCAGCGGACGCTGCCCGGAGGACTGCAAATACTGCGCCCAGTCGGTCCACCACCACACCAACTGCGAGGTGTACCCCTTCCTGCCGGAAGAGGACATCGTGGCGGCGTGTAAGCTCCACGAGAGCGAGGGGGTGGACCGGTTCTCCATCGTTACCTCCGGGCGGGCGCTGACCGGCGAGGAGTTCGACAAAGCCGTTCACGCCTACGAGACCATGCACCGGGAATGTAACATCGACCTGTGTGCCTCCATGGGCTTCCTGACCGCCGGGCAGCTCCACCGGCTCCACCAAGCGGGAGTCACCAGCTACCACCACAACATCGAGACCTCCCGCCGGAACTTCCCCAACATCTGCACCACTCACACCTACGACCAGAAGGTGGAGACCTTGAAGCTGGTCAAGGCCGAGGGGATGTGCGCCTGCTCCGGCGGCATCATCGGCATGGGGGAGACCTGGGAGGACCGGCTGGACATGGCGGTGAGCCTGGCGGAGCTGGGCATCGACTCCATCCCACTGAACGCCCTGATGCCCATTCCCGGCACCCCGCTGGAGGGCACGCCCCGGCTGACCGAAGCGGAGATTTTGCGTACCGTGGCCTTCTTCCGCTACCTCAACCCGGAGGCCAACATCCGCCTGGCGGCGGGCCGCGCCCTGATGGAGCGGGACGGGGAGCGGGCCTTTCAGTCCGGGGCCTCCGCCACCATCACCGGCAATATGCTGACCACCGCCGCCCGCGCCACTATCCAGAGCGACAAGCGGATGCTGACCGCCCTGGGCCGGGACGTGACGCCAGCGTGGGCGAAGTCAGCCAACGGGGGAGCGGCTGACGAATAAAACAGACTGTGCAAAACAAAAGGGAACCACCCAAATCTGACGGGTGGTTCCCTTTTTGCATATTTTATGTTGATTCCGGTTCAAAAAAGCTCTTAACGGTGCGCATTTCCCCGCTCTTTCGCTCTCCCAGCATGAGAAACACGCCGTCCGCGCCGTAGATTCGGAACCGCCCGTCCGTCCCCTCCAGCCGGAAGGGGTTCCCGTTGCGGCAGAGCCGTTCCTGCCGCCCGGAGACCGTGACCGCCGGATACTGGGCAAACAGCGTGTCGATGGGCCGGAGCAGCTCGTTCCCCCGGCCTTCCTCTACCGCAGCAGCTACCTGCTCCAGCGTGAGTGCGTCCGCCAGGGTGAACCCCGCCGCCTGGGTGCGCCGCAGGGCGGCCATGGCCCCGCCGCAACCCAACGCCTGGCCGATGTCGTGGCAGAGGGTTCGGATGTATGTCCCCTTGGAGCAGCGCACCCGCAAGGTGTAGGCTCCCGGCCACAGCTCCTCCCCCAGCTCCAGAGCGTAGATAGTGACAGGGCGGGGCGGGCGCTCCACGGTCTTGCCTGCCCGCGCCAGCTGGTAGAGCTTCTTTCCGTTCCGCTTCAGGGCGGAGTACATGGGCGGCACCTGTAAGATGTCCCCCCGGAACCGGGGCAGCACCGCCTCGATGTCCTCGCGGGTGCAGGTGACGGGCCGCTGGTGTAAAATCTGCCCAGTGGTGTCCTGGGTGTCGGTCTCCAGCCCCAGCTGGAGGGTGGCCAGGTACTCCTTTTCGCCGCCCTCGGCGAACTCCGCGCCCCGGGTGGCCCGGCCCACGAACACCGTCAGCACCCCCGTTGCCATGGGGTCCAGCGTCCCGGCGTGTCCCACCCGGCGCTCCCCCAGCAGGCGGCGGAGCTTGGCGCAGACGTCCATGCTGGTCCAGTCCTGGGGCTTGTCAATGATGATGATTCCGTTTGGCATGATCCTCCTGCCTTACATTTTAAAACAATTCTTGCAAATGCGCCCTGGCATACCGGATGCACAGGGCCTCCAGCGGCGTCTTGCTGTACAGGTCGCAATAAGCGCTGTCAAAGGCACTGAGCGGGCAGCTCTCGCACTGGTCCCCGCACTGTACCACTTGGGAGACCTCTGAGCCGTCCAGCCCCGCCAGGTTGATTTCAAATTTGGTGAGGGTTTCATGAAGCAGCGTCAGATACGGCTCCGCGCCCAGCGCGGTCAGCGCGTCCTCCAGATAGGGGGCGCTTTCCGGGCAGTTGTCAAAAAACTGGCACAGCCCGCCGTTTTGTACTTCCAGGTCAAAGAGATACGCGGTGTACAGCGTCCGCTTCGCGCCGGGGGTAGCCAGCGCGTCGTCGTCCAGGCGGGCGGTGACGCACTCCCACAACTCCTCGTCAGAGAGGGCTGCGGCCTCCTGCGCCGTTGTGTTCTGCCAACGCTCCTTTGCTGCCTGTGCCTTTTTCTCGATGGTTCGCAGCTCTTTGAAGAACGTCCACCCGGCTTTGAGGCCCTGCAACAGTCCCACTTCACGCCTCCGCGCTCAGCACCTGCATAATGCTGTCATAGACCACCTGTCGGGCGTGTTCCACGGTCCCAGCCACGCTGCCTCCGGCGGCTGCGGCGTGACCGCCGCCCCCCATCAGGGCGCAGACCTGGCTGGCGTTGATGTAGTTGGGGTCAGCGCGCAGGGAAATTTTGCAGTTGCCGGGGGCCAGCTCCCGGATGGTGGCGGCGCAGCGCACCCCCTCGATGGCGGCGGCGAAGGAGGACAGCTCCTCGCAGTCCCCCTCGTCGGCGTCCACGCTGGCTTTGTCCGCCATGGTGATACAGCCGATGCAGATCTTCCCGTCCTCGAAGAACTGTTCGGAGGCCATGAGCTTGGCCTGCAAGCTCAGTTCCTTGAAGGATTTCGTCTGGAAAAAGTGCTTGTTCACCGGGGAAAAGTCGCCGTACTCCATCAGCTCCGCCGCGATGCGGTGGGTGGTGGGGCTGGTGTTGCTGTAGGCGAAGCAGCCGCAGTCGGTGGAGATGGCGATATACAGCGCCTGAGCGATGTCCTTTGTCAGCGGACACAGCCCCTTGACGATGCGGTACACCACCTCCCCGGCGGCGGCGGCGTCCGCGTCCAGACAGGTCTGCTGGGCGTAAAAGGTGTTGCTGCCGTGGTGGTCGATGCAAAGCTCGGTCTTGCCCAAGTACGCCTGCTGAGGCCCCTCCGGGAACAGGTTCTCGGTGGCAATGTCCACCGCCACCACATGCTCCGGCACGTAGCCCTCCGGTGCCCACCGAAAATTCAAAAAGCCGTCATAAGTGCGGGTCACACCGGGGTTGGGCAGGGTGTAGGCGGTCTTGCCCAGCTGCTCCAGGGCCAGGCACAGGGCGGTGGCGCAGCCCAGGGTGTCCCCGTCCGGGCGGATGTGGGTCAGGACGAGGAAGTTGTCCCGCTCCCGGAGCCACTGAATGGTCTGCTGCTCGGTCATAGCGTGTCCTCCGTTTCCGCCGGGGTCTCGTCCGGCTGGATGTCCAGCTCGTTCATCATCTGGATGAGCCTGGAACCCCGGTCAATGGAGTCGTCCGCGATGAATTGCAGCTCCGGGGTGTAGCGCAGGGTCATCCGGTGGCCCAGCTCCCGGCGCAGATAGCCCGCGCTGGATTTCAGGCCCCGCATGACCTCCTGCACATCGTCCTTGTCCAGGGTGGAGACGTAGACCTTGCAATAGCGCAGGTCGGTGGTGGTGTCCACCCGCGTGATGGAGATGAGGCCCCGCACCCGGGGGTCTTTCAGGGTGGGGATCATGGACGCAAGCTCCCGCTTGATGTCGTCGTTGATGCGTCCAATGCGATAACTTGCCATAATAACGCTCCTTTGTTTGGGTAAATAAGAAAGAAGGCGCGGAACACAGAATTGCCCTTCTGTATTCTGCGCCCTCTGCGGTGTTTTTATTAGCTATTAGCCATTAGCTGTTAGCTGTTAGCTGTTAGTCAGGTGCTGCCAGCGGATGGCGTAGAGGTTAAAAACGAAAAACTACCCTTTCGTAACCCACCACCCTTCTTGCCTCCCCTGAAAGGGGAGGTGGCACGGCAAAGCCGTGCCGGAGGGGTTTCCGCCGGAATCACTAACTAGGCTGCCTCAAAGGAACAACCGCAAAAGTCAGCAGTTCCAAGCGAAAGGCTAAAAGCTAAGAGCTAACAGCTTACTTTTCGACTTCTTCCATTTGGAAGCACTCGAAGATATCCCCGACCTTGATATCGGAGAACTTCTCCAGGGTGATGCCGCACTCGTACCCGGCCTGCACCTCCCGGACGGAGTCCTTGAAGCGCTGGAGGCTGGCGATGTTGCCCTCGTGGATGACGATGCCGTCCCGGACCAGCCGCAGCTGGGCGTTCCGGGTGACTTTGCCTTCCAGCACGTAGGAACCGGCCACGATGCCCACGTTGGTGATTTTGTACACTTGGCGGACCTCCACGCGGCCCAGCTCCACCTCTTTGAAGGTGGGGGCCAGCATACCCTTCATGGCGGCTTCGATTTCCTCGATGCACTCGTAAATGACCCGGTACATCCGCATATCCACCTTGTTCCGCTCGGCCATGGCTTTGGCGGCGGGGTCGGGGCGGACGTTGAAGCCCACGATAATGGCGTTGGAGGTGGAGGCCAGCATGATGTCGCTCTCGTTGACCGCGCCCACGCCGCCGTGGATGACCCGGACACGGACCTCATCGTTGGAGAGCTTCTCCAGGTTCTGCTTGACGGCCTCCACGCTGCCCTGCACGTCGGCCTTGACGATGATGTTCAGGTCCTTGACCTCGCCCTCCTGGATCTGGGAGAACAGGTCGTCCAGGCTGACCTTCTTGGCGGTGGGAGCGGCGGCTGCGGCCTTCTGTTCCTGCTTGCGCTGCTCGGCCAGTTCCCGGGCCATGCGCTCGTCGGCCACGGCGTAGAAGTCATCGCCTGCGCTGGGGACTTCGGCCATGCCAGTAATCTCCACGGGGACGGAGGGACCGGCGGACTTGAGCCGTCTGCCCCGGTAGTCGGTCATGGCCCGGACACGGCCCACGGCGGTCCCGGCGATGATGACGTCGCCCTGCTTCAGGGTGCCGTTCTGCACCAGCAGGGTGGCCACCGGGCCGCGGCCCTTGTCCAGCCGGGCCTCGATGACCGCGCCCTTGGCGGCGCGGTTGGGGTTGGCCCGCAGCTCCCGCATTTCGGCGGTCAGCAGCACCATCTCCAGCAGCTCATCGATGCCCTCGCCGGTCTTGGCGGAGATGGGACAAACGATGGTGTCGCCGCCCCAGTCCTCGGCCAGCAGGTCGTATTTGGTCAGCTCCTGCTTGATGCGCTCCGGGTCGGCCCCGGGCAGGTCCATCTTGTTGATGGCCACCACGATGGGGATGCCGGCGGCCTTGGCGTGGTTGATGGCCTCCACGGTCTGGGGCATGATGCCGTCGTCCGCCGCTACCACCAGAATGGCGATGTCCGTGACCATGGCGCCACGGGCGCGCATGGCGGTGAAGGCTTCGTGGCCGGGGGTGTCCAGGAAGGTGACGATCTTGCCGCCGGGCACCTTCACTTGATACGCGCCGATGGCCTGGGTGATGCCGCCGGCCTCGCCAGCGGTGACGTTGGTGGAACGGATTTTATCCAGCAGAGAGGTCTTGCCGTGGTCCACGTGGCCCATGACCACCACCACGGGGGCGCGAGGCTCCAGGTTCTCTTCGGCGTCTTCGGTGGTGTCGATGAGCTTCTCCTCGATGGTGACGACCACTTCCTTCTCCACTTTGCAGCCCAGCTCTTCGGCGATGAAGGCGGCGGTGTCGAAGTCGATGGTGTCGCTCATGGAGGCCATGATGCCGTTCATCATCAGGCGCTTGACCACCTCCGCGCCGGTTTTCTTCATCCGGGAGGCCAGCTCGCCCACGGTGATCTCGTCGGGGATCTCCACCTTGACGGGGGCTTTCCGGGCGGCCTCCTGCTGGAGGCGGCGCATCCGCTGCTGCTGTTCCTCCTGGCGGCGCTTGGCGGACTGCTTGCCCTGCTTCTGCTGCTGCTGGCGGCGGGAGGAAATTTTCTGCTTGCCCTGCTGCATCCGCTCGGCCCGCTCCGGGGTCAGGTCGTCCAGCCGGGAATCGTACCGGTCCAGGTTGACGTTGACGTTCTTCCGGGTGTTGACCACCTTTTTCTGGGGGACCCGACTGGCGGGCTGCTGCTGAGCGGTCTGCTTCTGTTCGGCAGGCTGCTGCTTCTGGCTGGCGGCGGGTTGCTGCTGCTTGGGCTGCGCCTTCTGCGCCGGAGCCTGCTTCTGCTCGGCGGGCTGCTGCTTGCTGCCCTGGGCGCTCTGCTGGCGGCGGTCAGACTGCGGCTGAGATTTGCTGCTGCCCTGGCGCTGATTGCGGTCGCTGCGCTGGGCGGGGGCCGCAGTTTTGCCGCCCTGTTTGGGCTGCGCCTTCTGGCCCTGCTGGGGCTTTTGAGCGCTGTCCTTAGCTGCGGGAGCCTTGCCAGGCTCCTGATACGTCTCGGCAAACACCTCTTCCAGGCTGTCGATTTGATTGGTTTGGGTCAGATAGTCGAAGATGATGGAAAGCTCCTGGTCGGTCAGCACGGCCATGGCGCTGGTGGGCGTTTTGGCGTACTTTGTCAGAATCTCAGTCACTTTCTTGTTGCCGACGGCTTTGCCGTTCAATGCGAAGTCCTTGGCGACCTCGCGCACTCTGTATTTGATCTCCAGACTCATCTATAGCCACCTCCTGTTAGGTATGGGGCGGTCTCCCGGACGGCTGGCGAAGCCAGTGCCCGAAAAACGCTCCGGGTGATTCCTTCTTTACTTCTTCCTCGGTTTGGTCTTCTTGCGCCGGAGCAGCTTCTCCTGCTTCCGGGCCAGCTCCTGGGCGATGGGGACCAGGTCGGGGTCCTCCCCGGCCACCAGACCGGCGATTTTGGCGGCGAAGCCCAAGTCGGTGACGGCGCAGACGGCGCAGGTGTCCCGCCCCAGGGCCGCGCCCAGCTGGGCTTTGTCGCAGGGCAGCTTCATCACCGCTACCCGCTCCCCGGCCAGGGTGCGCACCCGCCGGACGGTGCCGGGGGCGGCGTCCTCCGCCAGCAGCAGCAGCCGGGCCTTGTGTCCGGCGACGGCCTCCTGGGTCATATCCTCGCCCTGGGCCACCCGCCCGGCTCGCTTTGCCAGGCCCAGCAGCCGCAGGCTCTCAGTTTGTTCCATCGCCGCGCTCCATCTGGCCCTCCAGGGCCTCGTAGACCTCATCGGGTATCTTCATACCGAAGGCGCGGCCCAGAGCGTTGCTCTTTCTGGCCCGCTTCAGGCAGTCCCCGTTGGGACAGACATACGCGCCCCGGCCGGGTTTCTTGCCCCGGAAGTCCAGGGACAGCTCCCCCTCCGGGGAACGGACCACCCGGATCAGCTCCCGCTTGGGCTTCATCTCCCGGCAGCCCACGCACTGGCGCATGGGGATTTTTTTCGGCATAGGGGTTCCTCCCTTCGGTGTCGGGGTGTTTATTCGTCCTCGGCGAAGAGCTCGTCGTCAGCGAACAGCGCCTCCTCCGGGGCCGCCTCTGCGCCCTCATCGGTCGGGATTTCCTCGGCGCGTGCCAGCGCTTCCTGGGCTTCTTGGGCCTCCTGCTGGGCCAGCTCCGCGGCGGCGGTGACGCTCTTGATGTCGATTTTGTAGCCGGTGAGCCGGGCGGCGAGGCGGGCGTTCTGGCCCTCCTTGCCGATGGCCAGGGAAAGCTGGTCGTCGGGGACCACTACGCGGCAGGTCTTTTGCTCCGGCTGGGCGTCCACGCTGACCACGTCGGCGGGGGCCAGGGCCGCGGCGATATAGGCGGCGGGGTCGTCGGAATACTTGATGATGTCCACCTTTTCGCCGTGCAGTTCCTCTACCACGGCGTTGACGCGGGCGCCCCGGGTGCCCACACAGGCGCCGATGGGGTCGATCTCCGGGTCAGCGGACCAGACGGCCATCTTGGTGCGGCTGCCCGCCTCTCGTGCGATGGACTTGACCTCCACCGTTCCGTCGAACAGCTCCGGCACCTCCAGCTCGAACAGGCGGCGCACCAGGCCGTGGTGGGTGCGGGAGATGACCACCTGGGTCCCGCGGGTGCCCTTGCGCACCTCTACTACGTAGACCTTTAGGCGCTGGCCCTCGGTGTAGGTCTCGCCCCGGACCTGCTCGCTGGTGGAGAGCAGGGCCTCGGTGGTCTTGTCGCCGGAGGTCAGCTTCACGTAGATGCCGCCGCTGCGGGGGTCGGTGCGGGAGACCACGCCGGTGAGAATTTCCTTCTCCTTGGTGTGGAACTCGTCAAAGACCATGTTCCGCTCGGCCTCGCGGATGCCCTGGATGATGACCTGCCGGGCGGTCTGGGCGGCGATGCGGCCAAAGTTTTTGGTTTTCAGCTCTTTGCTGACCACGTCGCCGATCTGGGCGTTGGGGAGGCTCCGGCGGACCTCCTCCAGGGAGATCTCGGTGTCGGGGTTATCGACCTCCTCCACCACCTCCCGCTTGATGATCATACGGATGGAATTTTTCTCCTGGTCCGCCAGCACCACCACATTGTCGCCAATGCCTTCGTGGTCCCGCTTGTAGGCGGTGACCAGGGCCTGGGTGATTTTTTCCAGCATATAGTCCTTGGAAATGCCCCGTTCCTGCTCCAGCATATCCAGGGCCAGGAAGAAGTCCTTTGCGTCCTCTTCGGGAGTGGGACCCTTCTTTTTGCTTACTCTTCTAGCCATGTCACAGCTTCACTCCTTTATCGTTGGGCGGGACGGGATGCGCCCCGCCGTGTTTTCTTTGTATAAGCAATTCTCGCCGCGCAGTTGAGGAGCGCTTCTGTCGGTTCCTGCTGCACATTCGGCAGGTTTGAGCCAGCGCCCCGCTTGCCGCAAAATTGCACATTGCACATTGCTAATTGCACATTCCAGCAGCGCGAAAAGGAAAGCAGCTCATTTAAAAATCAATGTGCAGCCGCACCAGCGCCGTCTCCTTCTTCCCGAAGGACAGCGCTTCGCCCGCCGGGTCGGTGATGGTCACAGTCCCGTCCTCGTACCCGGTCAGGGTCCCCTGGAACTCTTTCTTTCCATCCCTGGGGCGGTAGAGCTTCACATCTACCTCTTGGCCCATGCACTGGGCGAAGTGGGCGGGCTTTTTCAGCGCCCGGTCCGCCCCGGCGCTGCCCACCTCTAATACATAGCTGCCCTCGATGGGGTCGGCCTCGTCCAGCAGGTCGCTGAGAGGGCGGCTGACCGCCTCACACTGGTTGATGGAGACCCCCTCCGGGCAGTCGATAAACACCCGCAGATACCAGGTCCCGGCCTCCCGGACGTATTCCACGTCCCACAGGGTACAGCCCGCCTGCTCCACCAGGGGCAGAGCCAGCTCCGCAGTCAATTCTGTCACTTTTTTCATTGCTTCCACCACGCTTTCTCTCCCGGCCCGCAAACGCGCCGGGGACGCAAAAAAGCTCAAAGAAAAGAGCGGGGCAGGCCCCACTCTTATGGTTGATACGATCTTACTGTGTTATAGTAGCACGTCTCGGCGGGAAAAGCAAGGGCTTTTCCGGGTCGGAAACAAATTTTCTGCGTCACGAGCACAAATCTTCGAGAAGGGACGCCAGCTCCTGGTCGGATTCTGCGGCAATGCCCTCCTCCAGCAGGGCGCGGTCCTCTCGCGGCAGGGAGGATACCAGCACCCCCGTGTGGGTCAGCAGGCTGCCATTGCGGAACACGCAGATTTCACCGTCCACGCTGCGCAGCTCATAGAGGGGGACCACCTCGACGGATGGTTCGTCGGCAGACGCGACAATGGCGGTCTCTGCCGCAGTCGCCACGGCCTGGGGCCAGGGGGAGGACAGGGCGGCGCAGGACAGGGTCAGCGCCAGAGAAAAGGCGGTCAGCAGCAGGGCAAAGCGCAGTTTGAGCATAGTGTATCCGTTCCTTCCGGTGATAAATTTGGTTAGTGGCTTAGTATGCACCAATTTACCAGTTTTTAATCACCGGAAGGGATATTAGCTGTTAGCGATTAGTCTTTAGCTGTTAGTTAGGCACTACCAGACAAAAGCAAAAGGCAAAAGTCAGGTATGGCTAGCCACTAGTCACTAACCACTAACCACTCGTTTAGTACCACAAAGCTAATAGCTGGAAGCTAACAGCCAATAGCTGGCGCAGCCATTGCTCATTGCAAATTGTCAATACCCGACGCTCTCCTTGACGCTGGCTCCAACGAACCGCACCGCCGCCGCCGCAAGGACCATGGTGGGGTCGATGTTGGGCTTGTCGATGTGGAACAGGTCGAAGGCCACTGGCAGCTCGGTGCAGCCCAGAATCAGCACCTGCGCCCCCTCGTCGAACAGTTCGTCCATGGCGGCGTAGAAGCCTGTCAGGTCGATGGAGAGGTTGCCCGCCTTGACGCCCTTGTAAATCACATCCATGACCGCCTGCTGCCGCTCCGGGGAAGGCATACACATCTCGACCCCTTCCGCGTCGAAGGCGGCTTTGTAGACACCGGAGCGACAGGTGCCGTCGGTGGCAAGCAGGCCCACTTTGGTCAGGCCCCGGGCCTTGACGGTCTTGGCGGTCTCCCGGATCATGTGGAGCATGGGGACGTCGATGAAGGGGGCGATGCGGTCATAGAAGTAGTGGGCGGTGTTGCAGGGCATGATGAGCACGTCCGCGCCCATGCCCTGGAGCCGCACCGCGCTCTTGACCATCTCCGGCACGGGGTCCTTCCCGCCCTCCAGAATGGCCTTGGTGCGGTCCGCGATCTCGGTGTTGCTGTCGATGCACACCCGCACGTGCTCCTGGTCGCAGGCGGCGTCGGTGATGTCAACGATTTTGTGGAACAGGTCGCAGGTGGCCAGCGGCCCCATGCCGCCCAGGATACCTATGGTCTTTTTCATGGTTGGTTCGCCTCGCAGTCTTGAAATATAAGTTATTTTACCATGATTTCCGGGGGCGTGTCAACAGGGGGAGATGTCGCAGGAGAAGAAGCCGATCTTCAGGCAACCCGCTGGACAGGCGTTCCGGCTGCCCCGTTTGCCTTCGGCCAAATCTGTGGCAAAATACACAAAAGCGGACCCGATTTTCCGAAATTTTTTAGGAACGAAATAACCGTTTGCGCGGATTTTTGACCGTTCAAGCAAAACCGCTTGAAAAACACCCCTGAAAATGATAGACTCCCTTCCAGAAGGCGGCAGGATGCCAGACGAGGAACGCGCCTGGCGGCTCAGACAGCCGGAACGCGGCAGATGTAGCGCAAACTGCATGAATCGTTCTAATGTTATTAATATTATCTGCGGCGGATTCCGCAGAACACAACCAGGAGGGATGACAAATGACGCGCAGACGAAAAGACATTTTTCATTACATTGATAGCAGGGGAGGGATGAGCTTTCAGCAAAGTGCATTTAACGAGGTTGACGCGCTGATCCTTTCGGTGTTGGCCTATCTCGATTTTTCCTTTGTGAAAGACGGCGCCACCGTCTCTCTGCCCGACGCAGCAGAGGCGATCCGCCAGATGCCGGATGCGGTCAAATACAACGGGCTGACGGTTGGCTATATGCGCTCTGTTGTGCGGCTGGCCGAGGCCGCCGCCCGGTCCGCTCGCTTCCGGGAGATGAAAGTATTCCGCTATGTGAACCTCATTGATGAGGAAACGGAAATGCAGTTTTCCGCTGTCTCGTTTCTGCTCCCTGACCGGACCCTGTTCCTCTCGTTCCGGGGGACCGACAACACTCTGGTCGGGTGGAAGGAAGACCTCAATATGGGCTTCATGCACGGCGTACCGGCACAGTGGGAAGCCGTCAACTATGTGGTGCGTTCGCTCAGTCGGGTCAACCTGCCGTTTCGGCTGGGCGGTCACTCCAAAGGCGGGAATCTGGCCGTTTGGGCAGGGGCGCATCTGCCCGCGGACTGTAAACGAAATCTGATTGCGATCTATAACAACGACGGACCCGGATTTGACAGCTATTTTTTGGAAAGCGCGCAGTATCGGGCGGTACGGGCGAAAATCGCCTCGTTTGTCCCCGCGTCCTCCATTGTCGGGGTCCTCATGGAACATGACGACTACACCACCATTCGCAGCTCCAGCCTCTCGTTCCTGCAGCACGACCCGTTTTCCTGGCTCGTCGATGGGACACGGTTTTTCTACGCTGACACCCGCACTGCCTCCGGGTTGCGGTTCGAGACGGCCCTCAATGCCTGGATACGGTCCCTGTCGGCGGGGGAGCGCAAGACGTTTGTCGAATACATCTATCTGATCATCTGCGCCTCCGAGGCCAAGACGTTGCAGGACCTGATGAGGAACAAACGCCGTTCTCTGCGGTCTATGAGGAGGAGTTTCGTGGACATGGAACGCGAAAAAAGGTCGCAGTTACTGGATGAAATCAGAAGATTTACCCTGCGGCCCGAAACGGAATGGTAAAGCGCCGTTAGACGGTTCAAACCGAAACGACAACAGGGAGACGGCCCCGTGCCGTCTCCCTGTTGTTTCTAGCGTTTTTGTCTATTCTCCTGGGCTAATTTTAAATGCTGTCGCCCTGGCGCAGCGCAGGGAGGCACGAATTGCCGGAAATGTCCCTTGAGGGTAGAAGTGCCGCTTGACGGCGGGGACGCGGCGGAGTAAGGGGATTTCTATGTTGTCTGCGCTTTGGGTTTCACTGCGCAAAGTGAAGCGAAAGAACAGGCAAAAACCGGCGCCGGACAGGACCGAAATCCTGCCCGGCGCTTTCTGCTGGGGTTGTGTGGGGTGAGAAGGAGAAAAGAGTATCATCAGGTACGACAGATCTTTTCGACCCAGTCGCAGACCTCAAAGGGGTAATCCGCCTCGCAGTGGGGGTTGTCCCAAATCAGGTGGTATTCCACGTCCTTGCCCAGGTTCGCCAGCTTGACGGCCAGAGACATGGAGATGGTGAAAGCAGTGTCAGCGTCGCAAGCGCCCACGTTGATGCGGTAGTATCCGGCGGGGGAGCACTGGTCCAGCTTGCTCATATAGTCCATGGGGTTGATGAGGGTGCGGCGGGTGGCCAGGGCGTCGTCGTCCAGCACCTTGGCCCAGCTGTCGTACACCTGAGCGACCTCGTCGGGGAAGTCGGCCCGCAGCTCGTCCAGCAGGGCAGGGATGTAGGGGTTAAAGTGGAGATAATCGTCCTCAGGCGTGCCGAACTCCTGATTTTCGCCGCTGTCCATGCCCAGGGTGTCGAAACTGGTGCAGGGCTTCATCCGGCGGCGGTGGTTCAGGATGTAGTCGTCCAGGTTGGAGATGGTGGCCTTCTGGCCGTCCCAGGAGAGCCAGGCAGTCTTGTCGGTGCCGGGAGCCTCCACCTTGGGGAACTCCAGCCCCACGTAGGGCACGCCCTTGGGAGGACGGGACACCAAATCGCCCAGGCTGGGGGGGCCAGAGGGCTTGTCGCCGTCCATGCCGTCGTCCAGCGGGGGCATAGCCACCGCCGCGCCCGCATGGTGCAGGCCCACGTCATCCTTGCCCTCCGACTCATCGTCGGGCTTGGGAGCATCGACCAGGTGGGTGTAGTTGCCGGTCAGGTAGTCGGCGGAGGTGTACTGCTCCGGCAGCTCGCCCCGGTCCAGCCGGGAGAGGTAGTCGGCGGCAGATTTCTCCAGCTGCGCCATCAGGTAGTCGTAGCCGGAACCGCTGCGCCCGTCCTCGTTCAGCACCAGCGGCTCACCGGTCTCCGGGTCTTTCAGGCCCAGACCATTGAAATAGGAGATGTAGGCCGCCGCCAGCTTCTGGGACAGCGCCGCCTGGAAGGGAGTGAACGTTCCGGCAGGCCCGGCGGGAGAGGATTCGTTCTCCGGGTCGTTCTGGAACTGCCACTCATAGGCCAGGTCCGCGTGGTCCAGGTCCAGGATGGGGCAGTAGATCTGACCGGCGAAAACCGCGTCGGATTCGTCCATAAAGGCCCCGTTTTGCTCCAGGTAGGGCACATAATCGGGGTGGTCGCCGGTGACGGAGACGAGGGTGGACATAGCGCCGCCTGCACTCCAGCCCACGGAGACCATGTGGCCCATGTCACCGGGGAGGACGGCGGCGTTGTGCCGCAGGAAACGGATGCCGGTTTTCAGGTCGATCAGCGCCCAGGGAGACTTGCCGCAAAGCTTGCCCTCCTGGTTCCGGGATTCCCGACCCCGGCAGCCGCAGGTGACGTAGACCATGCCCCGCTGGAGGTACTTGGGTCCTTCGTCACGGGGGCCGCCCAGCCAGGTGTGGGGCATCTGCATATACCCGGCGGAGTTGTTCTCAAAAACCACCGGGGCGGTTTTGGCGTTGTAGTTCCCGCACACACCCGCAGGGTTCACGGTGCCGTCGGCGTTCAGGTAGGCTTCCGGCACAAAAATGCTCATCCGCTGGAATTTGGGGGTGGTGGCCTTCATGGTGTAGAGGATATCCTCAAGGCACCAGCAGTGGTAAGTCTCGTCCAGGAACCATTTGTCCTGGCAGTCCGCCAGCTCCAGGGTGCTGTTCAGGATGGGGAGGTAGGGTTTCAAATGTATCACTCCTTTGAAAAGTCTGAAAAGTCTCAATTCACGAATTAGTCACAAATGAATGTGGTGCTTCTGGCTTATAGTTTAGTCAGAAGCACCAAAAAGAACAATTCTAATTTTCTTTTTTCTATTTCCCCTTTGGAATTGATGAATTGAGCTATTAGCTATTGGCTCTTAGCTGCTAGCTTGGCAGTGCTTCGTTTTAAGCACTGCGCATATCGCTTGCATTGCTTTACATGCGGCTGGATTTACGCTTCGCTTATATTTGCAGATGTTCACGACTGGTTTGTAGTGCTTAACTAACAGCTAATTGAGCTAATTGACAGCCCCCTCGTCAAACCGTGTTTTCACCTGCTTGCAATATTCGATGAAGTACGCGGCGGCGGCGGAGAGGGGTTCCCCCTTGCGGTAGCACAGGTAGAGGTTGGTCTTGATTGCGGGGGTGATGGGAACCGACACAAAGGGCGGCGTGTCTCCGAAGTCCACTTGATGGGGGAAGTTCATGTGATGGGTGAACAGCAGCGCCACGCAGCTGCCCCGGCGGACGGTATCCAGAATGGCCTCCAGGTTGTTGGAGGTGAAGATCACGTTGGGCAGGAAGTTGGCCTCCTGGCAGGCCCGCATACACACGTTGTAGGGCAGGGTGCCGGGGGGAATGAGGGCGAAGTTCTCCCCAGCCAGCTGAGCCAGCTCGATGCTCTCAGCGCCGCACAGGGGATGGTCCGGGGGCAGCACCACCAGCAGCCGGTCCCTTGCGAAGGGCAGCTTGACCAGGCGGCGCTCCTTCTCCGGGTCGTGCTCCATATAGTTTTTGCTTTCCCGGTAGAAGGCCAACTCACAGGTGCGGTCCAGCAGCATATCCCGGGCCACCAGGGTGTCCGCCTCGTGGATGTTCACCTGCACGGTGGGGTGGTCCTGCTTGAACTGCATCAGCGCGTCGATGAGGCCGTAGTGGGCCATCACCGGGATGGTGGCGATTTCCAGTGGCGCGGTCTCCTGGTTGCAGAAGTTGAAAGCCGCCGCCTCGTACTCATATTGCAGGTTGGCGATGGACTGGGCGTAGGGCAGCATCACTTCTCCGAAGGGGGTCAGCTCCACCTTCCGGGAGGTGCGGATAAACAGGGGCTGGCCCAGCTGGTTCTCCAGGGTCTTGATGTGCTTGGACAGGGAGGACTGGCCGATGAAGAGCCGGTCCGCCGCGGCCCAGAAGTTTTTGGTCTCCGCCAGAACGACGAACTCCCGAAAGTAGGATATTTCCATGTGCAGGGCCTCCTTGGTTGGGTAATGCTGGATGGTTCTCTCCCCGGCGCAGCCCTGGGGCGGGGACGCCAAATGAAAAATGGGCGGATACGCGACAGGAATTATCAGAAAAGACTTTAATAATGTTCGATTCTTTCTTGGAATCAATTATATACCCAAAAAGAATTGTTTGTCAATTCTTTTTAAAATATAATACACTCACAGCCCAGATTTGGGCAGAAAGACGGAACAGCACGCGCACTGTCCCCGGAAAGAAAGAATAAGGAGGTTTCTTAAATGAACAACAACAAAAAAGTACCGCTATGGCGCAAAACGGTCTACGGCCTCGGCACCGGCGGCGGTAACATCTTCAGTCAGATCGGCTCGGCCTTTCTGCTGAGCTACTACACGGACACCGCCCTGATGGGCGCGGCGGCCATTGGCACCATGTTCGTGGTCTGCCGTGTTTTTGACGGCGTCAGCGACCTGCTGATGGGCGCTGTGGTGGACTCCACCCACACCAAATGGGGCAAAGCGCGGCCCTGGCTCATTCTCTCCGGCCCGCTGACCTTCCTGGGCATCGTGCTGCTGATGCACGTCCCCGTTTCGATGGGAGCCAGCGCCAAACTGGTCTACGCCTACTGTACTTACATCTTCATGTCGGTCATCGTGTACACCATCTTCGGCATCGCCAACACCGCTATGCTGCCCCTGATGACCCGCGACCCTGACGACAGCACCCTGTTGGCCACCTTCTCCGCCGTTGGCAACAACGTCATCGGCCTCATCGCCGGCAGCGCCATCACCCCCCTGGTTCTGTACTTTGGCTGGCACTGGGCCAGCATCTTCCTGGGCCTCATCGCCGGCGTCCTGATCCTGATCTCCGGCCTGGTCAACAAGGAGATCGACTTTGAAGGCGAAGCTGCGGCCGACGGCCCCAAGGCCGACGAGCCTACCCTCCGTCAGCAGTTCCCCTCCGTTATGAAAAACCGTTACTTCTGGCTGCTCCTGCTCATCGGCGTGTTCTCCCTGCTGATGAACGCCAACGCCATCGCCGCCCAGACCTACTATTGCAGCGTGGTGCTGAACAACCCCATGTTTATGTCCACCCTCATCGTGGCAGGCCAGGCCCCTGGCATCGTCATCCTGCTGGCTATGCCCGCCATCTCCAGCCGCTGGTCTAAGCAGTTCTTCCTGGAGATTGGCGCAGTGCTGCTGATTATCGGCTTCGTCATCTGCGGCCTGGCCGGGACCAACACCACCCTGGTCATCATCGGCGTGCTCATCCGCTCCCTGGGCGCAGGCCCGCTGCTGAGCGCAGTGTTCGCCCTGGTCCCCGACGTGGTGGAATACGGCAACTGGAAGTATGGCGTTCGTTCTGAGGGCCTGATTTCCTCCGCTCAGTCCATCGGTTCCAAAATCGGCATGGGCTTCGGCTCCGGCATGACCGCTTGGGTCCTGGCTGCCGCCGGTTACGACGCCACCCTGGAAGTGCAGAGCGCCGCCACCGTCAGCGCCATTCAGTTCGACTACACCTACATGGGCGCCATCTTTGGCGTCATCATCCTAGTGCTGGTGCTGCTGACCAACGTGGAAAAGTACCGCCCGCAGATCGAGGCGGACATGGCCGCGAAGCAGTAATGGCCCCTCGGTAAGTTCCATTCGTCAGTCATTGGCCGTGCCGCCTCGTCATGCAAGAGCAGCGTCACACGGCGCGGCCCGATTTCTCTCCCCCTTGCCGGGACAGCAAAACGGATTTTCCCGGCTGTCCCGGCCTTTTTTATACTCTATTTTGTGCGATAAGCTCAAATTTACAATAGAAAGGATGAATCACAATGAGCGAAGAAAAGAAAGGCTTCGGCCTGGAGGATTACGACAAGCTGGAAGGCTCCCTTCGGTTCGACGCCCCCGCAGAGGGCGGCGCGCCCGCCATGGAGATGAAAATGGCGGACATCAGCTGGGTCAAGCGCAAATACCTGGACATCCCCTATGCGACGGCCTCCAACGCCCAGCGGCTGGACCTGTACCTGCCGGAGGAGGGCGAAGGTCCTTTCCCTCTGGTGGTGCATATGCACGGCGGCGGCTTCGGCATGGGCGACAAGCGGGACGACCACATGGACACCTACCTCCAAGGACTGGCCCACGGCTACGCCATCGCCTCGGTGGAGTACCGGCTCAGCAGCGAGGCCATCTTCCCCGCCGCCGTGTTGGACTGCCGGGAGGCGTTCCGGTTCCTGCGGCGGAACGCGGCGGAGTATTCCATCGACCCTGACCGCATCTGCGCCCTGGGTGGCAGCGCCGGGGGCAACCTGGCGGCCATTCTGGGCATGAACATCCCCAACGGTCAGTTCCCCGGCGAGGAGGGCATGACCTTCAACGGCGACTGCTCCGTGAAAGCGGCGGTGGACCAGTTTGGCCCTATGGACTTCCGTCCCATGGACGACCAGGCCAGAGCCAACGGCGTCAGCTTCGTGGACCACGACACGCCCCAGTCCGCCGAAAGCACCTACATGGGCGGCGCGCTGCCCACCCTCTCTGACGAGTGGCTGGCCAAGGCCAACCCCGCCACCTACATCAGCGACGCCATGGCTCCCATGCTAGTGGAGCACGGCTGCATGGACCGGCTGGTGCCTTTCATGCAGAGCGTCAACTTTGTCAACACCATCTACCAAAAGCTGGGCGCTGGCCGGGTGGAGTTCGTTCCCCTGCCCAACGCCGACCACGAGGACAAGGAGTATTCCAGCGAGTGGAATATGAACGTCCTGTGGGGCTGGCTGGACAAACACCTCAAGTAAGGAGGAAATCACCATGAAAAAAGCACTTGCCCTGTTACTTGCCCTGGCTATGTGTCTGAGCCTGGCCGCCTGCGGCTCCTCCACCTCCAGCACCGAGGACACCGAAGATACCTCTGTCGCGGCGGACACTTCCGCGGCGGACGCCTCTGTGGACGCGGCGGACGCCAGCGCCGAGGCCGAAGAGGTCGAGAGCGGCCTCACCAGCGACGTTCTCCCGGAGGACGTGGTGGGGAACACCTACACCTACACCGAGGTCGTCGAGGCGTATGGCTTCTCTACCGACTGGGAGCTGACCTTCACCAGCGATACCGAAGGCACCCTATTTGAGCCGAACGATATGCTGGGCGATAACACTTATACCACCTCCTGGACCTACGCGGACGGCCTGTACACCGTCACCCTGGTGGAGTCTGACACCGGCGAGATGACCGAGTCCACCATGTTTGATGAGACCTATACCTGCGACTTCGTCGTGATGAGCGACGGCACCTTCGCTCCGGCCAACGCCAGCACCGACACCGCTGTGGCGGCAGAGACCGCCAACACCGGCTCCGAGAACGCGAACTATCCCGCTGTCTCCTACGCCTCCAACTCCAACGCCCAGGTGATGGACATCTACCTGCCGGAGAACGCCACCGGCTCTGACCCCGTTATCGTCGTGGTACACGGCGGCGGCTTCATGTTCGGCGACCAGATGATGGACATCATTCAGCCCGTCATCGAGGCCGGCGTCGCCAACGGTTATGTAGTGGCCTCTGTGGACTATCGGAAGTCCAGCGAAGCCTCCTTCCCCGCTGCCCTGTCTGACGTGAAGGCGGCGGTGCGCTATCTGCGGGCCAACGCCGAGACCTACGGCATCGATGCTGACAAGGTGGCAATCTGGGGCGAGAGCGCAGGCGCGTACCTCTCCCTGATGACGGCTCTGACCCCGGAAGTGGAGGACCTGAACGGGGACGTGACCGACAACCTTGACCAATCCTCTGCGGTCACTGCTCTGGTGGACTTCTACGGCCCGGTGGAGTTCTACACGATGGACGCGGAATATGAGGCCCTGGGCATTGAGGGCACCACCTATTCCAGTGAGGACAGCTTCGAGAGCGCCTTTGTGGGGCAGGCCATCGGGGAGGACGAAGAGACCACCTACAAGACCTGGTGGTACACCTACGTGGACCAGTTGCCGGAGGACTTCACCCTGTCCGCGTGGATCCAGGTGGGGGATTCCGACACCAGCGTCCCCTACACCCAGTCCCAGAACTTCGCGGAGAAGCTGGCCGAGGTGCTGAGGGAGGACAGCGTGACCTTCGGCATCATCGAGGGCGCGGAGCATGAGGACGACCTGTTCTATACCGACGACAACCTGGCCCAGGTGTTCGCGTTCCTGGCGGAAGCCTTAAACTAAAGGGAGGGCCGGTATGGACATCGCAAAACTCCGGGAAAAACCCTTTTATCTGACAGAAACCGAGCGGGAGTGGGTGCAGAGTACGCTGGCCTCGCTGACCACCGAAGAAAAGGCCGGGCAGCTGTTCTGCGTCCTGGGGGACGCCAACACCCCCGAGGGCCTCATTGACCTGGTGCAGAACTACCACGTCTCCGGCGTGCTGTTCCGGCCCAACCCTCAGCAGGAGGTCAAGGCCAAGTATGACAGTTTGGACCAGTACGCAAAGGTCCCCCTGCTGAAAGCCGCCAACCTGGAGGAAGGCGGCGCGGGGGTGCTGTCGGACGGCACCTATTTCGGCTCCGAGTTGCAAGTAGCGGCGGCGGACGACCTGACCTGTACCGAAGCCTTCGCCAAGACTTGCGCCCTGGAGGGCCGCAGCGTGGGGGTCAACTGGACGTTTTCGCCGGTGGTGGACATCGACGTGAACTTCCGCAACCCCATCACCAACGTGCGGACCTTCGGCAGCGACCCGGACAAGGTGCTGGCCAACGCCTCCACCTTCGTCCGCACCATTCAGAAGTACGGCGTGGCGGCCTCCTGCAAGCACTTCCCCGGCGACGGCGTGGACTACCGGGACCAGCACCTGCACCCCACCTACAACGACCTCTCCGCCGAGGAGTGGTACGCCACCTACGGCAAGGTTTACCAGACCCTCATCGACGAAGGGCTGATGAGCGTCATGGTGGGACACATCGTCCAGCCCAACGTCATCCGGGCCTACAACCCCCACGCGACGGAGGACGCCCTGCTGCCCGGCAGCCAGTCCAAGGAGATGCTCACCGGCGTGCTGCGGAACCAGTTCGGGTTCAACGGGGTCATCATCACCGATGCCACCATCATGGGTGGCTACACCATGACCATGCCCCGCCGGGAGGCCATCCCTCACAGCATCGCCGCCGGGTGCGACATGCTGTGCTTCGGCACCGACATCCGGGAGGACATCTCCTATATTTTGGACGCGGTGGCCGATGGCCGCCTGACCCACCAGCGGCTGGACGAGGCTGTGACCCGTGTGCTGGCCCTGAAAGCCACCCTGCGCCGCAATTACCCGCTGCCCGACATCGACCCCAAGGCCGAACAGCGGCGGTGCGCGGACGAGGCCATTACCCTGGTCAAGGACAACCCAAAATTAGTTCCCGTCACAGTTGAAAAGTATCCCCACATCCGCCTGATGACCCTGGGCCAGGACGAAACCTATGATGGCTCCCTGACCGAGCTGGCGGCCAACTATCTGACCGGCCAGGGGTTCCAGGTGGAGCGCTATGACCCCATGGCGGACGACCTCCACGGCACGCGGGACCTGCCGGTTGACCGGCTGACGCTGATTTTGTGCAACCTGCCCGCCGCCAGCAACCAAACCACCGTGCGCATCAAGTGGTGCGATAAGCACGCTCTGGAGATTCCCCGGTTCGTGCATGAGGAGCCTTACGCCTTTATCTCTTTCGCCAACCCCTACCACTTGCAGGACATCCCGCGGGTGCCTACGTTCATCAACGCCTACACCGCGACTGCGGCCACCGTCACCGCCGCCCTGAGCAAGCTGCTGGGGCAGTCCCCCTTCACCGGGGTCAGCCCGGTGGACCCCTTCTGTGGCCTGTACGACGCACATCTTTGATTTTAGCTCTTAGCTTTTAGCTTTTAGCTCTTAGCTTGGCGGTGCTTTCTTTGATGCTCTACGCTTCTGGTTTGCAGTGCCTACTAACAGCTAACAGCTAACGGCTAACAGCTCCCATAAGGAGAGACAACAACCATGAGATTCACCGCGTTGCTTTTTGATTTGGACGGCGTTCTGGTGGACACCGCAAAATATCACTACATCGCGTGGAAAGCCCTGGCGGAGGAGCTGGGCATCCCCTTCACTCTGAAAGACAACGAGCGGTTGAAAGGCGTCAGCCGTCAGCGCTCCCTGGACATCGTGCTGGAGATCGGCGGCGTGGACAAGACGCCGGAGGAACGGGAGGCGCTGTGTACTGAAAAAAACGAGCGCTACCTGTCCTACATTCGCAAAATGGAGCCGGAGGAGATTCTGCCCGGCGTGCGGGAATTTCTCACCGAGGCCCGGCGGCAGGGCTACAAAATCGCTCTCGGTTCCGCCAGCAAAAACGCCCGGCTCATTCTGGACCGGCTGGAGCTGACCGACCTCTTTGACGCCATCGTAGACGGCTATATGGTCACTCAGGCCAAGCCCGACCCGGAGGTGTTCGCCCTGGGCGGCAGACTGCTGGGGGCGCAGCCCTCCCAGTGTCTGGTGTTTGAGGACTCCGTGGCGGGCATCCAGGCAGCTCACGCCGGAGGCATGACCGCCGTGGGCATCGGCACGCGGGAGGACCTGCCGGAGGCGGACCTGGTGCTGCCGGGCTTCGCCGGGGCCACGATGGAGGACATTGAAAAGAAGCTATTAGCCATTAGCCGTTAGCTGTTAGTCAGGCGCTACCAGACAAAAGCGCAGTGGCTAGAAACTAGTGGTCAGTGGTTAGCGAGGCACAGCAAATCATAAGCGAATAGAAAATAATCCGGGCAGTACTAGCTACTAGTCACGAGTCACTAACCACTTGTTTAGTACTACCAAGCTAATAGCCAATAGCTAAAAGCTAACAGCTACCATAAGGAGGGAAAACCATATGGGAATGGATTATTCCAAAATCGACCAGTGGATTCTGGCAGAGGATTCCTTTGACCCGGTCCACCTGGGCAAATGCGAGGCGGTGATGAGCCTGGGCAACGGCTACATGGGACTGCGTTCCGCCGCCGAGGAGCGGTACGTGGGGGAGACCCGGGACCTGCTCATCAACGGCACCTTTGACCGCTTCGACGAGAGCGAAGTCACCGAGCTGCCCAACGCCGCCGACGTGACGGCGGTGGAGCTGTGGGTGGGTGGCGAACGCTTCTCACTGGACCAGGGCAGCTGCACCGGCTACAGCCGGGAGCTGAACCTGAAAACCGGTGAGCTGACCCGCCGGGTGGAGTGGACCTCCCCCAAGGGGGACAAGGTGGGCCTTGTGTTCCGGCGCATCGTCTCCCTGAAGCGGCTCCACGACATCGCCCTGACCGTTACCGTGACCTGTCTGGAGCAGCCGGTGGCCCTGAAGGTGCGCTCTGGCATCGACGCCCGCGTCACCAACACCGGCACCCAGCACTTCACCGAGGGCGAAAAGCGGTTCTACGAGAAAAAGTACCTCCAGCTGCTGGAGACCACCATCGAGAGCGGCATCACCTTTGTGGTCAACGCCGTCCACCGCTTCGCACTGAACGGCCAGCCGCTGGAGCTGGATACCGACGTGAACATTGACCGCCGGGTGCTTTACGCCGACTACACGGTGGACCTGAAACCGGGGGACTGTTTTACGGTGGAGAAGTACGCCAACGTGTTCACCACCCGGGACCTGGACTGCGCCGGAAAGACTGTGGCGGAGTTGCAGGCGCAGACCCTGGAGGACCTGAAAACCTCCGCCGCCCTGGGGTATCAGGCGCTGGCGGAGGAGTCGGCGGCCCAGTGGCAGCTGGAGGTCTGGGACAGAGCGCCGCTGGATATCCAGGGGGACGAAAACAGCCAGTTTGACCTGTTCGCCCTGCGCTTCGCCCAGTACCATATGCGCCTGATGCTGCCCCGCCACGACAACCGCATGAACATCGGGGCTAAGGGGCTTTCCGGCGAGGGCTACAAAGGCCATTGCTTCTGGGATACCGAGATTTTCCTGCTGCCCTATTACATGTTCACCGACCCGGAGGCCGCCCGCAAGCTGGAGGAGTACCGTTACCTCTCCCTTCCCGGCGCACACCGGAAGGCGAAAGAAAACGGCTACCGGGGGGCCATGTTCCCCTGGGAGTCGGCCTGGCTGGATGACGGCGAGACCTGCCCCCTGTACATGGGCACCGATATTCTCACCGGCACCCCCATCAAGGTCTGGTCGGGCATCATCGAGCAGCACATCACCGCTGACGTGGCCTTTGGCGCGTGGCAGTATTACGCCATCACCGGCGACCAGGCGTTTTTGGACGACTACGGCTATGAGTTGATCATGGACGCCGCCATTTTCTGGGCCTCCCGCCTGGAGAAGGGCGAGGACGGCCAGTACCACATCAACGATGTGGTGGGACCTGATGAGTACCACGAGCACGTCAACGACAACGCTTTCACCAACTACATGGCCCAGTGGAACCTGAACAAGGCCATCGAGTACCACGACGAGCTGAAAGCGGAGAGGCCGGAGCTGTTCCAGCGGCTGGATGAAAAGCTGAACCTGGCGGAAGTCTATCCCCAGTGGGTGGACGGCGCGGCCCACATCTACCTGCCCCAGCCCACAGAAGAGAACATCTTGCCCATGGACGACCGGTTCATGCAGGGCAAGGAAATCGACCTGACCAAGTACAAGGAGCAGGACTTCGTGGCCGGCATCATGAAGGATTACAACCTGGAGCAGATTCAGGGGATTCAGGTCTGCAAGCAAGCGGATTGCCTTGTGCTGTTCTACCTGCTGGAGGATGAGTTCCCGCCGGAGGTCAAACGGGCGAGCTGGGCCTATTACGAGGCCCGCACCCTCCACGACAGCTCCCTGTCCCTCTCCACCCACAGCGTCCAGGCGGCGGATATGGGCGAGCTGGACATGGCCTATGACCTGTTCCGCAAGGCGGCCACCATCGACCTGGGGCCGTATATGGGCACCTCTGACGCGGGCATCCACGCGGCCTCCTTCGGCGGTGTGTGGCAGTGCGCGGTCTACGGCTTCGGCGGCGTGCGGATGCTCAATGGAAAGCTGCGCATCGAGCCGAAGCTGCCCAAGGGATGGGACAAGCTGCAATTCACCCTGATGTGGCAGGGGCAGAAGCTCCAGGTCACCGCAACCAAGGAGAATGTGGTGGTGGAGAACCTGACCGGCACCAAGCCTGTCACCTTCACCCTGAACGGGACAGAAATCCAGGCATAATCGAAAAAACACAACGACCAGGCGACACCCTTCCGCAACAGGAAGGGCCGCCTGGTCGTTTTTTTGACTTGTGTCAGGCAACTGCTGGCACTGGATCGCGTTTTGTTGGAAAATTACCCCTTGTACAGCAGCCATACGAACCCATAGGGCGGCAGGTTCCACTCGCCTGTGATGTCCACCTCGGCTCCGGTGAGCAGGTCGGTGTGGGGGCCGTAAGCCTCCAAGTGGGCGGTCTGGTGGTACTCGGAGAAGTTGTACACTGCCGTGAAGATTTGGCCGTTCAGCTGGCGCTTCATCCCCAGCAGGGCCTGGTCGCCGGCCCAGAAGGTCCAGACCTCCGCCTCGGTGCGGAACACCGGGTTGGCCCGGCGGATGGCCTCCAGGTGAGCCAGTCCCTGGAACTGCTTGCCTTGGCGGGTGGCAGGGTCGGTGCGGCGCTGAGCCAGGTCCCACTGGAAGTCGCCCCGGTGGATGTACCGGCTGTCGTCGGCCTTTTGAGGGTCATCGTGATAAGTGTAGTCGTTGAGCTGGCCCACCTCGTCTCCGGCGTAGAGGATGGGCAGTCCGGTCTGGCTCAGCAGAAAGGCGTGGAGCATCAGGTCGTAGTCGGTGGCCACCTCCAGAGCGGCGGCGTCATGCTCCTGCTCCGCCTTTTCCACCCCCAGCAGAGAGGCGGTGGTGCCGCAGAGCCGAGCGTCCCCCAGCCGGGGGTCGTCGTTGTACAGCTCGCCGCGAGAGAAGGAGCCGGGGAATTTGCCGGTGAAGAAGTCGTTGAGGTACTTCTTGTGAGGGACCTCCTGCTGGCCCAGGTTCCAGGCCAGCCAGGGGTAATCCAGCCCCCAGCCGATGTCGTCGTGGCAGCGGAGGTAGTTCAAAAACAGGTACTCCTTGGGCAGGCTGTTCACCTGGTCCATCTGGTGGCGCAGCAGGCGGGTGTCCCGGGTGGCCACGGTGCTCCACATGGTACACATGGTCGTGGCGTTGTAGAGCATATGGCACTCGGGCTTTTCCACGGTGCCAAAGTAGGGGGCCAGCTTCTCCGGGGCCATGACCACCTCGCCCAGCAGGATGACGCCGGGGCAGACGATCTCGCAAATCATCCGGCACATCCGCACGATGGTGTGCAGCTTGGGCAGGTTGCGGCAGTCGGTGCCCAGCTCCTTCCAGATGTACGGCACCGCGTCCACCCGCACCACGTCGATGCCCCGGTTGGCCAGGTAGAGCATATTGTCCGCCATATCGTTGAACACCGCCGGGTTGCGGTAATTCAAATCCCACTGGTAGGGATAGAATGAGGTCAAGACGATTTTCCCGCAGTCCTCCAGCCAGGTGAAATTGCCCGGCGCGGTGGTGGGGAACACCTGGGGGACGTGTTTCTCGTACTCGTTGGGGATGTCCCAGCTGTCGTAGAAGAAGTACCGGGCCTGGTACTCCGGGTCCCCGGCGCGGGCTTTTTTGGCCCACTCGTGGTCCTCGCTGGTGTGGTTCATCACGAAGTCCATGCAGCAGGAGATGCCCCGGCTGTGGCAGTCGGCGGTCAGCTCCTCCAGGTCCTCCATGGTGCCCAGCTCCGGCTTGATTTTACGGAAGTTCGCCACGGCATAGCCGCCATCGCTGCGGCCGTCCACCGTGTCCAGCAGGGGCATGAAGTGCAGGTAGTTGACGTTGCACTCCTGAATGTAGTCCAGCTTCTCCCGGACGCCCTGGAGGGTCCCGGCGAAGGGCTTCACGTAAAGGCACATCCCCAGCAGCTCGTTGGACTTATACCAGCCGGGGTCCTGCTCCCGCTGGTCGTCCAGGGCTTTCAAGCCGTCCCGCCGGTCCCGGCTGGCCTGCTCCATCTTGCTCAGCAGGTCTTGGAACGCTGCGTCCCGGTTGGGGGCGTGTTCGTAGAGTTCATAGTAGAGCCACCGCAGCTCGTCCAGGTGGCGGTTCAGGCGCGCCTGGTAATCCGACATGTCGTCTCCTCCTTTAAGAGCGTTCGCTGTTCGGTTTTACTGGTTATCCCTTGCAACCGATTCAACAGTTTCACCTTACTCCTGTAGGGGCGGCCTGTGGCCGCCCGGATATGCAAGAGGGGTCTGCGGGCGGCCAAGGGCCGCCCCTACACTCACCTATAAAAGCCGAACCGTATGTGTATTGATACAACAAATTTGTTTGCGACTCCGCAGCTAACAGCTAATAGCTAAAGGCTAACAGCTCAATTCACTGCTTCGCCAGCAGTTCCAGCACCTCTTCCCGGGTGGGAACGCTGGAAATGCCGCCAAACCGGGTGGCGGAGAGGGACGCGGTGGCACAGGCCAGCCGGACGATCTCGGTCAGTTCGTCCTTGCCCAGGTCGCCGGGGGCGGCGGAGGCCCGCAGCACCTCCCGGACAGCGGTGCCTCCGAAGATGTCTCCCGCGCCGGTGGTGTCCACCACCTTGATGCCGCTGACCTTCCCGGCGGTGCCGCAGCAGGTCTTGTTGGCGAAGTGGCAGCCGTCCGGCCCCAGGGTGGCAAAGACCAGCTGGATGCCGTACTCGCAGAGCAGCTTCTGCGCGCCCTCCTCCGGGGTGCAGCCAAAGAGGAACTCAATTTCGTTGTCAGAGATTTTCACAACGTCGCACTGCTCCAGGCCCCAGAGGATCTGCTTTTTGGCCTCCTCCAGGTCGTCCCACAGCGGCTCCCGCAGGTTGGGGTCGAAGGTGATGAGCTTGCCCTTGCTTTTGGCATAGGCTACGGCCTTCTGGGTGCAGGTGCGGGCCGGTTCCCCGGTCAGGGAGAGGGTGCCGAAGTGGAAGGCGTTGGCCTCGTCGATGAGGGACAGGTCCAGCTCCTCAAAGTGCAGCTGGGTGTCCGCGCCGGGCTTCCGGGCAAAGGAGAACTCCCGGTCGCCGGTCTCGTCCAGGGTGACGAAGGCCAGGGTG
The DNA here is from genome assembly GCA_020859945.1 of Clostridiales bacterium. GTDB lineage: Bacteria > Bacillota > Clostridia > Oscillospirales > Oscillospiraceae > Onthomonas. The sequence continues at coordinate 30,837 of JAJBVG010000009.1, forward strand.
GTGAAATAATCGGGGTCTTTCAGGATGCCCCGGGCCTCGATGCCCGCCTCCCGGACGGTGTTGGTCAGCAGCTTGCCAAAGGCGTCGTCGCCCACCTTGCCCAGGAAGGCGGTCTTGCCCCCCAGCATATTGATGGCGGCCAGGAAATTGGCAGGCGCTCCGCCGGGGTGAGCGGCCATGGTGGGATACCCGGCCTCGTCGGTGCTGACAGGGGCGAAGTCGATGAGCAGCTCGCCCAGTGCGGTGATGTCATACATAACACATTCCTCGTTTCTTCTAAAAGTGGAATCGGTTTCAAACTTGGAACTATCATACCGGACGATGGAAAAAAAGTCAAGATGCCTGAGCCGTTTTTCAGAGAAATCAATTTTGAAAAGCGCTTGGGGAAATTGCACATTTTGTAGGGGCGGCGCTCCGCCGCCCGCAGGTTTGGGGTTTCCATTTGAGGGCGGCCACGGGCCGCCCCTACAGGTTTTTGAATAACAAAGGTATCCTTTTTTCGCTTTTTCCCAAAAAACACCCGGACACAGGGGTGAGCCTGTATCCGGGCGCTGAAAGGTTTCTGATTGGGAGGCGCTATCGGGACTTATTCCTTCGCGGCCTTGATCTCCTGGACCAGGGCGGGGATGACCTCGAACAGGTCGCCCACGATGCCGTAGTCCGCAACCTCGAAGATGGGGGCGTTGGGGTCCTTGTTGATGGCGATGACGGTGTCGGAACCGCTCATACCGGCCAGGTGCTGGATGGCGCCGGAGATGCCGCAGGCCACATAGATTTTCGGGGCCACGGTCTTGCCGGTCTGCCCCACCTGATGGGCGTGGGGGATCCAGCCCGCATCCACAGCGGCCCGGGACGCGCCCACAACGCCGCCCATGGCGTCGGCCAGGTCGCGGATGACGGAGAAGCCCTCCGGCCCCTTGACGCCGCGGCCACCGGAGACGATGACGTCGGCCTCCTCCAGGTTGACGGCCTCAGCCACTTCTTTGACCCGCTCCAGCAGCTTGACGCGGATGGCGGCGGGGTCGATGTGAATGTCCTCAGCGATGATTTCCCCGGTGCGGCTCTCGTCGGGCTGGCTCTTCTTGAACACGCCGGGACGGACGGTGGACATCTGGGGCCGGTGGTCCGGGCAGGCGATGGTGGCCATCAGGTTGCCGCCGAAGGTGGGACGGGTGGACATCATCAGGCCGTCCTCGATGTCCAGGCCAGTGCAGTCGGCAGTCAGGCCGGTCTGCATCTTGCAGGCCACCCGGGGACCCAGGTCCCGGCCATTGCTGGTGGCGCCGTAGAGGACGATGGTGGGCTGATACTTCTCGATCAGCTGGCACATGGCGTAGGTGGCGGCGTCGGTGTTGTAGGTGTTGTACTCCTCGCCTTCCACCAGAATGACCTGGTCCGCGCCGTAGGCAATGGCCTGCTTCGCCACGGGCTCCACGTTCTGGCCCATGACCACGGCCACCAGCGCCTCGCCCAGCTTGTCCGCCATGGCGCGGCCGGGGGTCAGCAGCTCATAGCCCACGTTTTTGGCGCGGCCTTCGTCGGTCTCGATAAATACCCAAAGATTCTTAGACATAGTCAGCACCCTCCTTACAGCAGCTTGGCGTCGCCCAGCAGACCCACCAGCTTGCTGGCGGCCTCAGCAGCCTCCAGCCCTTCGATCTTCATGCCGTTCTTCTGGTGAGTGGGGGTATACGTCTTTTTGACCTTGGTGGGGGAACCCGCCAGGCCCCGCTTGTCCTCGGGAACCACCACTTCGGCGGCGGTGAGGACGGTGATTTCAGCGTTGCGGGCGGCCATCTTCCCCTTCAGGCTGGGATAGCGCAGGTCATAAGGGGTTTTGTTCATGGTGATGACGCAGGGCAGGGGGGCGGTGAAGTAGTCATAGCCCTCGTCGCTCTCCCGCTTGACGCGGAGGGTGTCGTCCTTCAGCTCCACCTCGGAGGCGTAGGTGATGAGGGAGCGGTTCAGGTGCTGGGACAGCTCAGGACCCACCTGGCCGGTGTCTCCGTCAATGGCCTGCTTGCCACAGAAGATGATATCGAAGGGCTTGCCGTTTTTCTCCTCGATGGTCTTGATAGCGGTGGAGATGATGCGGCTGGTGGCCAGGGTGTCGGAGCCGCCGAAGGCCCGGTCAGAGAGCAGATACGCCTCGTCCGCGCCCACGGCGATGCAGTCCCGCAGGGCTTCCTTGGCCTGGTCGGGGCCCATGCAGACCAGGGTGATTTTGCCGCCGTTGGTCTGGCGCAGCCGCAGGGCGGTCTCCAGGGCGTAGGTGTCGTAGGTGTTGACGATGGCGGGAACGCCCTCCCGGATGAGGGTGTGCTTCACCGGGTCGATTTTGATTTGGGTGGTGTCGGGCACCTGCTTGACGCAGACCAGCAGGTTCAGGGGCTTGCTGCCGGAGACGGCGGGAGCCGGAGCGGGGGCCGCCACGGGAGCGGGCTTGGCCGCAGGTTTGGGTGCGCTCTTGGGCGCGGCGGCGGCGGGCTTGGGGGCGGATTTCTTGCCGTTGTCGGTGTACTTCTTCTTGATCTGCCCGGCGATGACGGTGCGCTGCACCTGGTTGGTGCCCTCGTAGATCTGGAGAATTTTTGCGTCCCGCATCAGCTTCTCCATGGGGTAGTCCTTCATATAGCCGTAGCCGCCCATGACCTGCACGCCGTCGATGGCGCACTTCATGCCGGTGTCGGTGCCGAAGGTCTTGGCGATGGCGGCCTCGTTGGTGAAGGGCAGCCCCGCGTCCATCAGCTCGGCGGCGTGGAGGTACATCTGCCGTCCGGCCTGGACCTGAATTTCCATATCCGCCAGCATCAGCTCCACGGCCTGGAAGTTGGCCACGGGCTGGTCAAACTGACGGCGCTGCTTGGCGTACTTGGTTGCCTCTTCCACCACGCGCTGGCCGATGCCGATGCCGAACGCGCCCACACCGGCGCGGCTGTGGTCTAGGGTCTCCATGATATACTTGAAGCCCCGGTTCTTCCGGCCCAGCAGGTGGTCCTTGGGGATGCGGACGTTGTCGAAGATGACCTCGCTGGTGCAGCTCAGGCGCATACCCATCTTGTCCTCTTCCTTGCCGATGGACACGCCGGGGCGGTCCCGCTCCACGATGAAGGCGGACAGGCCCATGACACCGGCGGAGGGCCGGGTGGAGGCCAGCACCGTGTAAATGCCCGCGATGGGGCCGTTGGAAATAAAGCTCTTGGTGCCGTTGATGACGTATTCGTCGCCGTCCAGCACGGCGGTGGTGCGCACGCCGCCCGCGTCAGAACCGGCATTCGGCTCGGTCAGGCAGAAGGCCGCGTACTTCTTCTCGTGCATGGTTTCAAACCACAGCTTCTGCTGGTCGTGGGTGCCGGCGATGAGCACCGGATAGGAAGCCAGGCAGTTGCCGATCAGGGTGGTGCCGATGCCGATATCGCCCCGGGCGATCTCCTCGCAGATGGCGAAGCACTGCACGTTGGTCAGGCCATTGCCGCCGAACTCTACGGGGACGCACAGCTCGTTCAGGCCCATGTCGCAGGCCATGTCCAGCAGGGGCTTGGCCGCTTCGGGGGGATTTTCGGTTTTTTCAATCTCACCGACTTGGGGGATGATCTTATTGTCCACAAATTCCCGGACCATGTCCAGCAATGCTCTGGTTTCTTCATCAAAAATCATGACAGTCTACTCCTTTGCATTGGATGTCAGGTTAGATTATAGCATTGAATCCGACGGTTGGCAATGACTTTTGTGAAAAATCAGCGTCTCCGAATCAAAATCGTAAAAAACGGCGAAGAAGGGTCCCCGTCACCGTTCGATTCAACGCCGGGCAGAAGCGGATTTCACAGAAAAACCAGGCCGCCGCCGGGAATCTGTCCCTGCGGCCACCTGGTCTGCGGCGCAGTCGTTTCTCTGCGCCCTGTGAATCACTGTGCGGAAAGCAGCGCCCGCGCCTCCGCCGCGCTGCCCTGAGAGAAACCCTCCTTGTCCAGCAGCACCGTTCCCCCGCCGTAGGTCAGGGTCAGGGTGTGCTGTGTCTCCTGCACGTCGGTGATGTCCTCGTAGGCAACGGAGACCGCTTCGCCCGTCTCCGGCTCCACCAGCATGTGGTCCTCAAAGAAGGATATCTCCCTGCCCGTGAAGCCGCCGCAGCGGGACTCAAACGCCCGATACGCCCGTTTGCACTCCGTCCTGGGGAGAGCAATGCGGATCCACCCCAGCACAAGAACGAAGATGACCCCTTCAAAGGCCAAAGAGAGGACGCCGCCAGAGAGCAGCACCATCACCACTGCCAAAACAGCCAGTGCCGCCAGCAGCGCCAACGCCACCTTTGCCGCCATGCGGTTGTACTTCTGGTTCAGCTGGGCCTTGGCCCCCTCCCGGAACAGCTCCTGTGTGATTTCTGTGTGGTTGCACACCAGCGGCTCGGTCATTCCTCGTCCACCTCCCAGGGGTCGTCGTAGCAGGGGGCCTGCTCCGGGAAGTGTTCTTTGATTTCCTCCTCGATCTGGAACGCCTGGTTCAGGTCGTTGTAGAGCAGGAAGTTGGCCAGGAACAGCACGAACCACAGACCGATGATTGGCATGACCAGCATCGACCAGGGCAGAAACAGCGCAATGACCGCCCAATACACCACCTCAATGGCGGACACCCCCAGGGTGTGCCAGAAGTATTTGATGCAGAACAGCAGACAGTTTTTGAAACGCAAAAAGTTGCTTTGCTGAAACAGCACCAGCTGGGGCCAGTAGACCGCAAAAAACATGGTGGTGATGAGGGTACTGACTACGTACACCGCAATGGTGCCCCAGCTGGGCAGCGTCTCCGCCCACCAGAACATCAGCAGTCCCGCGAAAATGATGATGCCCAAAAAGAGGCAGAACACCACGCCGGGCAGCAGGGCGCTCTTCCAGTTCTCCGCCATGGCTTTTCTGTAGCTCTTCCACCACTTGCCCGGCGCGTCCCGCAGAGAGCGGAACAGCAGGTCATACATGCCGTAAATCCCCGGCCCGGCGAACAGGCCGCCGACGATACTGGCGACAAACATCATCATCACGCTGGTGGAGAGGACGGCGTAGACCATGCCCAGCGCAAAGGGCAGGAAAAACACCAGTGTGACCAGACCACACAGCATAAACGGAATGAAATCCCGCTCCAGCACCTCCCGATACCGGTCAAAGCCCGTGAGCCTGCCGCCGTCGGAATGGACGGGGTCCTCCGCGAAAAACATACCCATTGTTTGAATCACCTCATTGAATTACTCAGCGTAGTGGAATCCTTCCAGGAACTCGGTCAGGATGGCGAAGGCGTCTCCCTCGAACCCCTCCTGACAGGTCAGCTCCGCGTTGATGGCGTGGTTGTCGTAGACGGCGAAGGCGGTCGCGCCGAAGCTGTAGGGGTTGTCCCCCCCGGTGCCGTCATAAATCAAAACGGTAAATTCCTGGCCCGCACAGGTGACGGTCTGCGTCTCAGAGACGGAATAATTCTCCTCTTCTGTGGCCTGCCACTCCGCCACCTCCGCCTCGGCCTTTTCAACGCTCTTGCAGTCCTCCAGCAGCACATAGAGCTGGGCGTCGTAGAGGTCCACAGTCTCGTCGTCCTCGTTGACGTACTCGGTCTTGTCCCCGATGGTCCAGGCGGCGTAATAGAGGTCGGAGACAGCCAGCGCGTCCTTGTTGTCCAGCAGGGTCAGGCCGTTCCCCGGCTCCTCCACGCCGATGGTGGCTCCCACCAGCGTCCAGTCTTCGTCCCAGTCGGTCCCCTCAGCGGTGACGGTGGGCTTTTTGCTGCACCCGCACAGGGCCAGCGCCATCCCCGCCGCCAAAAGGAAAGAAATCCAGCGTTTCATCTCGTCGCCCCCTCTGTCAGCAGTTCCCACAGGGCCTCGCAGCCCTCCAGGTTGTCCACGGTGTTGCTGTTTTCCTCATAGAAGCAGCGCCGCCCGAAATAGAGGTTTTCCAGCAGGTCCCGGCTTTCCCCGGTCAGGGTCTCGCCCAGGACGCTTTCGGTGTAACTGCCCAAGTCAAGACTGTCCAGCACCGGGCAGTCCGACCACAGGTAAACCTTGTCCTCCCAGTCGTAATCCGTTTCCTCCGGGCAGCTGCCGTCAGCTTCTGCCAGCACCTGGTAGTTGGTCTGGAAGGTCTCCGGGTCCTCCAACAGGAAGAAGTAGCTTTCGCAGTCGCTGATGTCGGCGATCAGCTCCACCTCCGATGCGTACTGCTGCATGGCGGCGGTGTCGTCCCCCTCCGTGTCCTCGCTGCTGCAATACTGGTTCAGGGTGACCACCACTTTTCCATCGCCGTTCAGGTCCTCCCCCAGCGCTTCCAGGGCGGTGGTCAGCGCCTGGGCAGTGTCGTCGGGCAGATCGCTGGTCCCCACATAGGCGATTTGGTAGTCGGGCTTGACCACCCCCACCCCGAAGGCGTTCAGCACCAGGGAAAGGGTGATACCGCCCACAACGATGCCGCCCACGACGATCCACTTATAATAGTGCCACCAGTTTTTTCGTTTTTCCTGGGGGGTCAGCTGAATTTTTTCCTCCGGCTGCACGTCTCGTTGCAGCCACTGCTGATAATTGCTGGGCATAGGGTTCGCTCCTTTTGGAAATAAGCTGTTAATAGGGTGCTGCTGACTTTTGAGGCTGTTCCTCTAAGACTGATTCAACGGAATAACCATAATTGCACATTGCACATTGCACATTGCTAATTGCTAATTGCTAATTGTCGTACCGCCGTCGGCGTAGGTCACGGGCAGCGAGAGCAGCGGCGGCGCTTTGGACCAGTCCTCCGTCAAAATCAGCTCCACGCTGGCCTCAGCGATTTTGTCAATGGGCTGGACGATGGTGGAGCAGATATGTTTCTTGGTGTAGAACTCCAGCACGCCGTCAAAGCCGACGATCTGCACGTCCTCCGGCACCCGGATGCCCCGGCTGCGCAGGTAGGTCATCACCTTAAAGGCCAAGTCGTCCGTCACGCAGAAGATGCCGTCGAACTCCAGCGCCCCGTCGTGGGTGTGCTGGTCCAGGAAGTCCGTGAACACCTGGAAGGGGGTGCCGTCGTAGACCCGGAGCATTTCATAGGGGACCCCCGCCTCGGTGCAGCTGGAAAGGAATCCGTCCCCCCGCTTGTTCACCTCGTTGGCGAAGGGAGAAGAAGTGCTCATATAGGCCAGCTTTTTGCAGCCGTTCTTCAGCAGCTGACGGACTGCCAGCTGGCCGCCGCCAAAGTTGTCGCTGGAGACGCAGGGGACAGCCGGGTCCAGGTGGCGGTCGATGGTGACCAGCGGCGTTCCCTCCGGCACCTGGAGCTTTTGGCTGTAGGAAAGCATGATGATGCCGTCCACCTTATTTTGATACGCCATATCCACATACGCCTGCTCCAGCTGGGCCTCGGCATTGGTGCAGCAAAGCAGCATCCGGTAGCCCCGCTTGGCCAGGGTACAGTTAATATGGTAGGTCAGCCGCCCAAAAAAGGGGTTAATGGTGTCCGGCACCAAAAAGGCGATGGTCATGGTCTTATTGCTTTTCAGCCCCTTGGCGTAGCTGTTCACCCGGTAATCCAGCTTTTTGATGGCCGCCTCCACCTTCTTTTGATAGGCCGCGCCCACGGGGATGCCGTTGACCACCTTGGACACGGTGCCAAGCGCGACCCCCGCCTCCTGGGCAACGTCCTTCATGGTGGGCGCAGCGTTTTTCTTCGCCATAGAATACCTCTCTTTCTTCATGAAACATTTCATATGTATCAGGGACAGAATGTGTGACAGTCTGCCCTTCCGCTTGCGGTTTGAGGGTATTATAACGCAAAAGAACGGCGTTGTAAAGAGGCTTCGTGAAATTTCATGAAATAAATTTGAGGCACGAACACTGTCAATCTGCACAAAACGCATAGGTTTGTTTTGTTCAATCCATAAAAAATGGGCATTATTCTAAAAAAGCTGTTGACAAATCAGGGAAAATGAGTGTATTCTTTAGCCACAGGTGAAAATAACGTTTCACGGAGGGAGCAGCCCGGTTGCCCATCGGCTGCTTTTTATGGGGACGGACCGTGAAACGTTATTTCTACAATGCGCCTGCCAAGCGAAAGGAGGCTGAGTTCATTTCCCAACTGACTAATAAAGAAAGATAGGAGTGAATCAAAGTGAGTTCAAAACCCGCAACAGCAACCGCAAAAAAGCAGTTGCCGCTGAGCAAACGGATAGCGGCCAACTGGCAGCTCTACCTGCTGCTTCTGGTCCCTGTCATCATCACCGTCATTTACAAGTACATCCCCATGTACGGCATCCAGATCGCCTTCCGCGACTACAAAGCCAGCCGAGGCTATCTGGGCAGCGAATGGGTAGGTCTGTACTGGTTCCAGCGGTTCTTCAGCAGCCCCAACTGCGTCCGTATGATCCGCAACACGGTGTTGCTGAGCCTGTACAGCCTGCTGTGGAGCTTCCCGGTCCCCATCATCCTGTCCCTGGCCATCAACCAACTGCGCTTCGCCAAGTTCAAGCGCGTGGTGCAGACCGTGCTGTACGCCCCCCACTTCATTTCCACCATGGTCATCTGCGGTATGATCCGCATCTTCCTGAGTCCCTCCGGCGGCCTCATCAACCTGATTTTGGGTACCCAGACTGACTTCCTGACCATGAGCAGCGCCTTCCGTACCATCTACATCTCCACCGGCATCTGGCAGGAGGCCGGCTGGGGCACCATCATCTACCTGGCCACCCTTTCCAGCGTGGATTCCAGCCTCTATGAGGCCGCCAAGGTGGACGGCGCTTCCATGTTCCAGCGCATCCTGAACATCGACGTTCCCGCCCTGATCCCCATGGCCGTCCTCCAGCTCATCATGAGCGCCGGCAGCCTGATGAACGTGGGCTTCGAAAAGGTCTGGCTGCTGCAAACCGACCTGAACAAGGCCACCAGCGACGTCATCGCCGTGTATGTGTACCAACAGGGTATTGAAAATGCCAAGTACAGTTACTCCACGGCTGTGGGTCTGTTCAACACGGTGGTCAATATCATCCTACTGGTTATCGTCAACAAGATCGCGTCCAAGGCTTCGGACGTCAGCTTTGTGTAAGGGGGTGCCTGTAATGAAAAGAAAAGAAAAAGTGAGCGCGGGCCTGTCCGAACGGGCCAGTGACACCATTCTGGTCATCCTGTGCGTGATTATCCTGGTCATCGTGGCGTACCCCCTTTACTACGTGGTGGTCGCCTCCTTCTCCGACCCCTACGACGTCTATGCAGGCAAGACCTTCCTGCTGCCCAGCGGGTTCACCCTGAAGGGCTATCAGGCGGTGTTCGCCGATGACAGCATCTTCTCCGGCCTGCTCAACAGCATCAAGTACACCATCATCGGTACTGTGTACTCCGTGGTCATGATTTACCTGGTGGCCTTCCCCCTGAGCCAGAAGAGTATGCCCGGCCGCACCGCCATCAGCCTCTTCTTCATCGTCACCATGTACTTCGGCGGCGGCCTGATCCCCACCTACTTGGTGGTCAAGCAGACCGGCCTGCTGGGTAATATGTGGGCTCTGTTCCTGCCCGGCGGCGTGGCTGTGGGCAACATGATCATCGTCCGCAACTACATTGAAAACAGCATCCCCCACTCCCTGGTGGAACAGGCGGAGATCGACGGCGCCTCCCAGCTCCGGGTGTTCTGGAACATCATCATCCCCCTGTCCCGTCCCATCATGGCGGTCATGGTGGTGTTCAGCATGGTGGCCTACTGGAACGACTGGTTCACCGCCATGATTTACCTGAACTCCGACCAGGCTCCCCTGCCTTTGGTGCTGCGCAACGTGCTGATCAAGTCCAGCGCCAGCGCCGCTCAGGCTTCCACCATCTCCGGCGGCTACGCCGAGCTGAACAAGCTGACGGAAATGATCAAGTTCTCGTCCATCGTTGTGGCAGCGGCCCCCATGCTCATCATCTACCCCTTCGTACAGAAGTACTTCGAGGCCGGCTTTATGGCTGGCGCTGTGAAGGGCTGATCGTCTCGCTCATTTTCTGCCGGAGGCCCTCTACTCCGGCAGAGATGAAATAAACAAAGGAGTGTATTTATGAAAAAGAACCGTATCAAAAAGCTGCTCGCTCTGGTTCTGGCGATGGCCATGGCCATGAGCCTGCTCACCGGCTGCGGCGGCAGCAGCAGCTCCGGCGATTCCAGCGCCGAGTTCGGCAACACTGACCAGACCGAATTTTACATCATGGGCGGCCAGTCCTCCCTGAGCTCTGGTTATGACGACAACGAGGTGCTGAACCAGCTCCAGGAGGAAGCTGGGATCTCCATCACCTGGGAGACCATGAGCGAGTCCCTCAGCGAGCAGGTCAACATCAAGATCGCCGGCGGCGACCTGCCCGATGCCTTCATGGGCGTTGGCTTCTCCAACTACGACCTGACCACCTACGGCGAGGACGGCACCTTCATCGACCTGACCCCCTACATCACCGAGGAGTATATGCCCAACCTGACCGCCATCCTGGAGGAGCATCCTGAGATCCGCTCCGCCATCACCATGGATGACGGCTGCATCTACGGCCTGCCCGCCGCCGAGCAGATGGGCACCGCCGGTATCGGTGACGAGGAGGACTACTCCATCTACTCCATCCCCCAGTACAGCATGATCAACAAGGCCTGGCTGGATTACCTGGGCCTGGACGTTCCCACCACCCTGGACGAACTGCATGACTGCCTGGTGGCCTTCGCCGAGAACGACATGAGCCACACTTACTACGGCAACGACGAAGGCACCACCATTCCCATGAGCACCGGCTTTGACGAGTGGTGCTGGGGCCAGAACATCTTCTATGCCGGCTTCGGCTTCACCAACTGGACCAACGACGTCTGCAACGACCTGGTTCTGAGCAGTGACGGCACCTGCAGCTTCGTCTGCGTTTCCGACAACTACCGCGAGGCTCTGACCTACTTCCATGACTGGTACGCCGAGGGCCTGATGGACGTGGAGATGTTCTCTCAGGACGACACCCAGCTGATCTCCAAGTGCCAGCAGGGTTACGTGGGCGTTTCTACCTGGTGGTACATTGAAGAGCTGATGGGCGACTACGCCGACGACTATGTGTTCCTGCCCATCCTGGAAGGCCCCGACGGCACCTACAACGTCACCCTGCGTGACGGCGGCGGCACCAACAGCGGCAACCTGAGCATCACCTGCGACTGCGAAAGCCCCGCCAACCTGCTGAAGTTCTTCGACCTGTGGTATGACGGCGAGACCGTCATGCAGCTCCAGTACGGCGCCATCGGCACCTACTTCACCGAGCAGGACGAGAGCGGCAAGTGGGTCTCCATCACCGAGGAAGAGAGCCAGGAGCTGTACGGCAAGGGCGCCGGCGAGCTGAAGAGCACCCTGGAGGTCTATGGCCCCAAGCTGATCCTCAGCGAGTACTATGACGAGTACTTCTACATGGAAGACCGCGCCATCGAGCGTCTGACCGACCTGTCTGAGTACTGGATGAGCTTCGTCACCGACACCACTACCTACCCCATCGACTGCGTGTTCACCGCCGACGAGCTGGACCTCATCGACCGCTACAAGACCGACTTCCAGGACACCGTGGCTGAGCAGGAGGGCCTGTGGATCAAGAACGGCGGCCCCACCGACGAGGAGTGGGAGTCCTATAAGTCCAACCTGTCCGCCACCTGCGGCATGGACGAGCTGCTGGAGTGCTACCAGGACGCCTATGACCGCTATGCGGAGAATGCGGAAGAGTAATTCTCCACACATTTCCTAAGGTTCCATTTCCATTTTCCATCTAACTTCCGGCCTGTCTCCTCTACTGCCAGAGGGGGACGGGACGCCGGGATAGGCCCCGTGCCTATCCCGGCACATGGGCAGAGGGCTGGCCGGTTGGCCAACCTTCTGGCGATGTGTTTTTCTTCCTTTCCCCCAAGCGCCTTTCCCCATTGCTCCGGCAGTGGGGGAGGGCAACGTCCGAACAGGATTGAGGGGTCCTGCTCGGACGTATTATCGTAATGTCCGCTGACTAAACCGCCATGCCGGTTTGTTTGCGTAAAAAATATTGCGCTTGAGCAAAGCCGTCAGGCACGAAAAGTCTTGCCTTTCCATGCTTGCGGCTTTGTTCTGTCCGCATTATAATAAGCATTTGGCGGCGCCGCGTTGAACACACGGCTGCGCCGCTTTTCTTCCCATATTTTTCGGTGACATCGCAGCGCTGATGATGCGATGTTGCCCCAGGAGGTAGTTTCATGATAAGTGAAAAGCTGCGCAAAGCACGGGAGTACGAACAGCAATACGCCCCCTATGTTCTCCCAGAAAGTCGTCCCGCCTATCATCTGACCCCCATGATTGGCTGGATGAACGACCCCAACGGGTTCTCCTGCTACAAAGGAGAATACCATCTGTTTTACCAGTATCACCCCTACAGCGTCCAGTGGGGTCCCATGCACTGGGGCCACGCGGTCAGCCGGGACCTGATTCACTGGGAGTACCGGCCCTGCGCCATTGCCCCGGACCAGCCCTATGACAACGCCGGCTGCTTTTCCGGCAGCGCCATCGAGCTGCCCGACGGACGGCAGCTGCTGCTCTACACCGGCGTCCGCTACCAGACCTCAGAGGCTGGCGTCCGGCAGGAGGTCCAGACCCAGTGCGTCGCCATCGGGGACGGCCTGGACTATGAGAAGCTGGACTGCAACCCCGTTTTGGACGCCAGCGACCTGCCGAAGGGGGGCAGCCCCTTCGACTTCCGTGACCCGAAGATCTGGCGGGAGGCGGACGGGACTTACGCCTGCATCGTGGGCAACCGCCCTGCGGACGGCAGCGGCTCCTTGCTGATTTATCGCTCTGAGGACGCCATTCACTGGACCTTCGACACCGTCCTGGACGAGTGCCACAACGAGTTCGGGAAAATGTGGGAATGTCCCGATTTCTTCCCCCTGGACGGGAAGTGGGTGGTGCTGACCAGTCCCCAGGACATGACCCCCAGCGGGCTGGAGTTCCACAACGGCAACGGCACCCTCTGTCTCATCGGCAGCTACGACGAGGCCACCCACCGCTTCCAGCGGGAGGATATGCAGTCCATCGACTACGGCCTGGACTTTTACGCCACCCAGACCCTGTTGGCCCCCGACGGGCGGCGCATTATGGTGGCGTGGATGCAGAACTGGGACACCTGCGTGGTGGTCAACCGGGAGCAGCGCTGGTACGGGCAAATGTGCATCCCCCGCGAGCTGGGGGTGCGGGACGGCAAGCTCATCCAGAATCCCGTCCGAGAGCTGGAGGCGTACCGGGGCCGCCGGGTGTTCCACCGGGTCACGATTTGCCAGGAGACGACCCTCCAGGGGGTCTATGGCCGCGTAGTGGACATGACCATCACCCTCCATCCGGTGGAGAACGATGTGTACCAAAGCTTCAAGCTCAAGGTGGCCCGTGGCAGCCAGCACGACACCACCATCACCTATAAGCCCCGCACTTCCGTCCTCTGCGTCAACCGCAGCAACGCAGGGTTCCGCCGGGACTTCGTCCACGAGCGGAAGTGCCTGGTGCGCCGTCAGAACGGCGAAATCAAGCTGCGTATCCTGCTGGACCGGTTCAGCATCGAAATCTTCGTCAACGACGGCGAACAGGCCCTGAGCACCACCATTTACACCCCCCTGACCGCCGACGGCATCAGCTTTGAGTGCTTCGGTCAGGTGCAGGCGGACGTGGAGAAATACGACCTGGAGTTTGACTGATGTACCGGGCGCGGTTTCTCTCATAAAATCCATACCGTAAAAAGCAAATACATGCAAAAACCCGTCCGAACGTGAGTTGTTCGGACGGGTTTCGTTGTTATAGGGATTCAGGCGAACATTACTTGCAAATCAAGCTCTCGCCATCCATCTCCGCGGGCTTCTCCAGGCCCATCAGGTCCAGCATGGTGGGGCAGATGTCGGCCAGACGGCCATCCCGCAGCTTCACGTCGGCGCCGACGATGCAGAAGGGGACCAGGTTGGTGGTGTGGGCGGTGTAGGGCTTCACGCCATCGGGCTGGAGCATCCGCTCAGCGTTGCCGTGGTCGGCGGTGATGAGGGAGATGCCGCCCATCTTGGCGGTGGCTTCCACCACGCGGGCCACGCACTTGTCCACGGTCTCTACGGCCAGGCGAGCGGCCTCGTAGACGCCGGTGTGACCGACCATGTCGCAGTTGGCGTAGTTCAGGATGATAACGTCATACTTGCCGGAGAGGATGCGCTCTACGCAGTTGTCGCAGACCTCATAGGCGGACATTTCAGGCTTCAGGTCGTAGGTGGCAACCTTGGGGGAGGCGATGAGGCAGCGGTCCTCGCCGGGGAACACCTGCTCCACGCCGCCGTTGAAGAAGAAGGTGACATGGGCGTACTTCTCGGTCTCAGCGATGCGCAGCTGGGTCAGGCCCAGGTTGGAGATATACTCGCCGAAGATGTTGTCCAGATGCTCCTTGGGATAGGCGATCTCCACGTTGGGCATGGTGGCGTCATAGGAGGTGGTGCAGACGTAGTTGACGTGGAAGAAGCCCTTCTTCCGCTCGAAGCCGGAGAAATCGGGGTCCACGAAGGTGCGGGTGATCTCGCGGGCGCGGTCGGGGCGGAAGTTCATGAAGATGATGCTGTCGCCCTCGCCGATTTCCGCGTTCTCGGCGGTAATGACGGGGATGACGAACTCATCGGTGACGCCCGCGTCATAGCTGGCCTGCATCGCGCCCACGGGGTCGTCGATGAAGCGCTGCTCGCTCTCGCCGTAGACCATGGCCTTGTAGGAGCGCTCCACACGGTCCCAGTTGGTGTCACGGTCCATGGCGTAGTAACGCCCGGAGATGGTGGCGATTTTCGCGCCGTACTGGTCGCAGGTCTCCTTCATCTGGGCCACATAGCCCTTGCCGGAGGTGGGGGGCACGTCACGGCCGTCCATGAAGCAGTGGACGAAGATCTTCTTGCAGCCCAGGTCGTGAGCCATCTTGACGGCGGCCTGGATATGGGTGATGTGGGAGTGAACGCCGCCGTCGGACATCAGGCCGTAGATGTGAACGGCGGTGCCGGCGTCACGGGCGGCGGTCATGGCCTTCACGTAGACGGGGTTCTCGAAGAAGGTTCCCTCGTTGATGGCCTTGGTGATTTTGGGCAGGTCCTGGAACACCACCCGGCCTGCGCCGATGTTGGTGTGGCCCACCTCGGAGTTGCCCATCTGTCCGTCGGGCAGGCCCACGTCCAGGCCGGAGGCGGACAGGCGGCTGTGGGGATTCTCCGCGAAGATTTTGTCCAGGTTGGGTTTCTGGGCATGGTAGACGGCGTTGCCCTCGGTGTAGTCGGTCAGGCCGAAGCCGTCCATGATGATCAGGGTAGTGGGAGTTTTCATTGATAGCCTCTTTTCCATTCAGTGGGCGCGGCCTACCGCCGCACCCCTCGAAAATACCCGCGTTTTTGGGTCGGGTCTCACCCCTGTTTGACAAACGCTGCCCGACGGAGGAACCGCCGGGCAGTACGTTACCGCACGGACAGAATTACTCCTGGTTGGCGGCGTTGATGATGGTGGTCAGCTTGGTGGGGACCAGGGAGGCGCCGCCGATCAGACCGCCGTCCACGTCGGGCTGAGCCAGCAGCTCTTCGGCGTTCTGGTCGTTCATGGAGCCGCCGTAGAGGATAGTGACGGAGCGGGCGACACGGGCGCCGTACAGCTTGCGGATGACGGTGCGGATCTCCTGGTTGACCTCGTTGGCCTGCTCAGCGGTGGCGGTGCGGCCGGTGCCGATGGCCCAGATGGGCTCGTAGGCGATGACCACATGGCGCATCTTGTCGGCGGGGACGCCAGCCAGAGCGGTCTTGACCTGGAGGTCGATCAGTTCCTTGGTGATGCCCAGCTCCCGCTGCTCCAGGCTCTCGCCCACGCAGATGATGGGATACAGACCGGCTTCGATGGCGGCCAGGGCCTTCTTGTTGACGATGATGTCAGTGTCGTTCCAATACTGACGGCGCTCGGAGTGGCCCACGATGACGTACTTGACGCCCAGGTCCTTGAGCATAGCGGCGGAGACCTCGCCGGTGTAAGCGCCCTTTTCGTACTCGGAGACGTTCTCCGCGCCCACCATGACGCGGGTGTCCTTGAACGCCTTCTGAGCGGCGGGGATGTTCACATAGGGGACGCAGACCAGAACATCGCACCACTTGGCCTTGGGCAGCATGGTCTTCAGCTCGTCGGCAAAGGCTTTGGTCTCGGAAGCAGTCTTGTTCATTTTCCAGTTGCCGGCAATCAGGGTTTTACGATATCTTCTGTTCATAGTTGGATACCTCTTTCTGTTTTTTGTGCGTTTTTGGCCGTAATCTGGCCAGCAGAATTTGGATTTGACAACGGAGCGGTGGGAAACGCCCCGTTTATTGAAAACCTCGCTCCGCAGAGGGAGGGGAATCAACGTGGGGATGGACCGACGGTTTCGGTCTGTTCAGGCGCCGATGGGAGGCCCTCGTTTCGCCGGACGAGTTCCGGCGGGGCGCTGAGCCACTGGTTCCCGACTTTCTTCCTTTTTTCCCTGTCAGGAAAGGGGAGAGGGGGATGGCGAACCATCCCCCTGAAAAGTTGCGAAAATAGGGGATAACGAGTTAAATTGCAGTTGTGTTGTGGAGAGCGGCAGCGTGGGTGCGGAGACCGCTCAGAGGGATGGCACGTTTGGTTAGACAAGTTTTATTTGTCCAACAACGCCGCGGAATAGAGGAAGCGTCTTCGGCGCATGAATCCCAAGCGCGGCTCAAACGTGCCACCGGCATGTTTGTCTCGATAAATAATCGAAGATTATTTATCGAGCAGAGCTACGGAATAGAGGAAGCACCTTCAGTGCGGAATCCCAAGCGCGGCTCAAACGTGCCACCGCCACGTTTGGTTGGACAAATAATTGTAAATTATTTGTCCAACAGGGCCGCTACACCAGGAAGCTCCTTGCCTTCCATGAACTCCAGGGAAGCGCCGCCGCCGGTGGAGATGTGGGTCATCTTCTCGGCATAGCCCAGCTGCTGGACGGCAGCCGCGGAGTCGCCGCCGCCGATGATGGTGATGGCGTCGGTCTTGCTGAGGGCCTCAGCCACAGCCTTGGTGCCCACGGCGAACTTGTCGAACTCGAACACACCCATGGGGCCGTTCCAGATAACGGTGCCAGCGTCGGCCACGGCGTCGCAGTAAGCCTTGACGGTGTCAGGACCGATGTCCAGACCCTGCCAGCCATCGGGGATGGCGCCGGTGGGGACCACCTGGCTGTCGGCGTCGGGAGCGAAAGCGTTGGCGGCCACGGTGTCGGTGGGCAGCAGCAGCTTCACGCCCTTGTCGGCGGCCTTCTTGACCATCTCGTTGGCATAGTCTTCCCAGTCAGCTTCCAGCAGAGAGTCGCCCACGGAGCCGCCTTGAGCAGCCGCGAAGGTGTAGGCCATGCCGCCGCCGATGATGACGGTGTCGGCGATCTCCAGCAGGTTGTTGATGACGCCGATCTTGGAGGAGACCTTGGAGCCGCCCAGGATGGCGACCAGAGGACGCTTGGGAGCGGCCAGCGCGCCGCCGATGATCTCCAGCTCTTTCTGAATCAGGAAGCCGGACACGGCGGGCAGATAAGCGGCGACGCCAGCGGTGGAGGCGTGGGCGCGGTGGACAGTGCCGAAGGCGTCGGAGACATAGACGCCGTCGGGACCGGCCAGGTCAGCCAGGGCCTTGGCGAAGGCGGGGTCATTCTTGGTCTCGCCCTTGTCGTAACGCAGGTTCTCCAGCAGCAGGATCTGGCCGGGCTGGAGCGCGGCGGCCTTGGCCTGAGCGTCCTCGCCCACGATGTCGGCGGCCAGGATGACTTCCTTGCCCAGCAGCTCAGACAGACGCGCGGCCACGGGCTTCATGGACAGCTCGGGCTTCCACTCGCCCTTGGGCTTGCCCATGTGGGAGCAGGCGATAACGGCGGCGTTCTGGTCCAGCAGGTACTGGATGGTGGGCAGAGCGGCACGGATACGCTTGTCGTCGGTGATGACGCCAGAGCCGTCCTTCGCCATAGGAACGTTGAAGTCGCAGCGCAGCAGGACCTTCTTGCCGGCTACGTCGATGTCGGTAACGGTCTTTTTGTTGTAATTCATAAAAATTACTCCTTCCTTGCCCTTTGTTAAGAGATTTTATGATATAAATAAGCCAAAAGGCATATTTAACGCAGGATAGTTACGGCGTGGGGTTCCCGCCCATGGCCCCCACACCTGTCAGGCCGGGGAAATCGTTCTGCCGCAGCACCTCGTAGGCCATCACCGCCACGGCGTTGCTCAGGTTCAGGCACCGCACGTCGGGCAGCATGGGGATGCGGACGCAGCGGGAGAAATGCTCGTCCAGAAACCACTGAGGCAGCCCGGCGGTCTCCTTGCCGAAGAAGAGCCAGCAGTCCGGGTCATAGCGGGGCGCGGTGTAGCTCTGAGGGGCTTTGCTGGAGGCCAGCCACAGGTTGTCCGCCGCCTCCGGGCAGCGGGAGAAGAAATCGTCTAAATTTTCGTATTCGGTGACGCTGACCCGGCTCCAGTAGTCCAGCCCCGCCCGGCGCACCCATTTCTCAGAGACTTCAAAGCCCAGCGGGTGGATCAGGTGGAGGCTGCATCCGGTGACGGCGCAGGTCCGCGCAATGTTGCCGGTGTTCTGGGGGATCTCCGGCTCGACCAAAACGATGTGCGGCATACTTCACGCCCCTTTGTAAGCTGACCTTATTCTATTCCATTTTCGCA
Source organism: Clostridiales bacterium (assembly GCA_020859945.1). GTDB lineage: Bacteria > Bacillota > Clostridia > Oscillospirales > Oscillospiraceae > Onthomonas. The sequence goes on from JAJBVG010000009.1 coordinate 49,520, forward strand.
GGAAAATCAACAGAAAATCAGCGGTTTTGGGGCGGTTTACGCAATTTTTTCTTGTAAGCAGAAATGACGGAAAAAGTCAATGGTGCAACCTCACCAAAAATTTCGGCGATTTTCTGTGAAAGTTTCCAAATGGGGATTTTGTAAAAATATCTTACGGCTCCGGCTGCTCCCGTTTGCGCTCCAGCTCGGAGAGGTACTTGTACACCGTATAGCGGGAGACGCCCAGCCGCTGAGCCACGTAGGGGACGGCCTTCTGGAAGGAAAAGGCGTTCTTCTGCTGGAGCAGGGCGATGATTTTCAGCCGGTCGGGTTTGTTCAGGGCGTGGACGGGCTTGCCCACGGCGGCGAGGCACTCGTCAAACAGCTCGGAGAGCTGGAAGTCGCTGCCCGACCACAGGGCGGATTTCAGGTCCGCGTCGGCGCTCATCAGGTCCACCAGTACCCGGTTGGCGAACACCAGCGAGCTGTAATCGAAGTTGATGCCCAGGGCCAGGTTGTAGTCCTCCCCGATCATGTGAAAGGTAGAGCTTTTGATCTGCTGGCCGGAGGGAGTGGTGGCGTAGAGGTTGACGAAGTCGGTTTTCAGGGCCTCCTCGTCCAGCTCGGACTGGTTGCCCAAAATATCCATGGTAGAGCCGACCTTGCGCCCGGAGACCTGGCCGTTGTAGATGGCTAAAATAGGGTGGGAGGGGATGGACATATCGTGGACCAGCGTTTCGCAGCTGCTGCCGAAGGTCTCCGCGATGCCCCTGGCGGTGCGGTCCAGAAATTCAAAGGCTTCGTCCCGCGTCACGACGCTCCCCCCTCTGCATGGCAAACGGCTCGCCAGAGCCGCCTTGCCTTATGAAACCTGTTTTTCTTTTCCCTATTTTAGCATGACAGGGGGATTTGTCAACCGATAAAACCGTACAAATTTAAAAAATAGGTGAGAAAATGCCCTTGAAACAGACGAAAAACCCGCCTTCGGACGGCAAGAGGGAAATTGAATCGTTTCACAGCCGTACAATTTCCGGCGCAAAAGTGAAAAAGGAGAAAATTTCCTTACCTCCCGCTGGTATACTTCCCGCCTGGGGTGGGATACTGCAAGAAGAGCTGTTAGCTTTTAGCTTTTGGCTATTAGCCAGGTGCTGCAAGCCAATCATGTGCTTGTAGGGGTGGCCTGCGGCCGCCCGGGATAAGCAGGCGGCTAAAACCGGAGGGGGAGACGACACGATGGGCTTTTTTGGACAGCGGAGGGGCAAGACCCCCTATCACCCGGAACAGGAGACGCAATTTCCCGGGGAACCCACCTTTGAAAACGTGGAACAGATTTTCTCCGGCTGCGCCGACTTCGCCGCCCATACCGTTGTCTCCGCCCGGACGGGGGAGCGGTTCCGGCTGTGCTGGCTGGACGGCATGGTGAAAAGCGAGCGGCTCAACGACTACGTCCTCCGCCCGCTGGCGGCGGGACCCGCTCCGGCGGGGCTGGACGAGCTGCGCCAGCTGCTGGAGGGCGGCGTGTGGAATCTGAACGTCCAGGAGCAGACCGCCTTAGACGACATCGCGGAGCAGCTGGTGGCCGGGTCGGTGGCCGTTTTCTGCGGGGCAGGGGCGCTGACCTGTGACGTGGGCACCGAGGAAAAGCGCTCTGTCCAGGCCCCGGAGGACGAGGTGGCCGCGAAGGGAGCCAAGGACTCCTTTGTGGAGAGCCTGCGCACCAACACCAGTCTGCTCCGGCGGCACCTGCGCTCCCCTCACATTCAAATTGAGGAGTTCACCGTGGGCCGGGAGAGCCGGACGCCGGTGGACATCGTGTGGATGGAGGGCCTGACCAACCGGAAGTTGGTGGAGGACGTAGAGCGGCGGCTGGAGCAGGTGGACATCGACGGGTTGCTCTCCACCGGCGACTTTGAGGAGTATGTGGCCCAGCGCAAGGGGGCCACCTTCCCCCAGATGGTGTTCACCGAGCGGCCTGACCGGTTCTGTCGGGGGATTTTGGACGGCAGAGTGGGAGTGTTCATCGAGGGCATCCCCCTGGGCGGGCTGCTGCCGGGGAACATCGCCCAGTTTTTACAGGCCCCTCAGGACCAGATGTACCACTGGACCATCAGCGGGGCGCTGCTGACCCTGCGGTATCTCTGCCTGCTGGTGACGCTGCTGCTGCCAGGGTTTTATATCGCCGTGGCCTCCTTCCACTTTGAGATGATCCCCACCAAGCTGGCTATGTCCATCATCGCCAGCAAGCAGAACGTCCCCTTCGCCACGCCGTTTGAGGTGCTGCTGCTCCTGTTGGCTTTTGAGATTTTGCAGGAGGCGGGGCTGCGGCTCCCCAAGACCATCGGCCAGACGGTTTCCATCATCGGCGGGCTGGTGGTGGGCCAGGCGGCGGTGGACGCGAAAATTCTCTCCCCGGCGGTGGTCATCGTGGTGGCGGCAGCGGGCATCGCCGGGTTCACCCTGCCCAATCAGGATTTATCCAACGCTCTGCGCATCTGGCGGTTTCTGGTGGCGCTGGCGGCCAGCGCAGCGGGACTGTTTGGCGTGGTGACGGCGCTGGCGGCGTTGGTCTGCCACCTGGCGGGGATGGAGAGCTTCGGCCTGGCCTATCTGACCCCCTTCGCCGCTGACGCGGGACAGCAGGTGGAGGGCCACGCCGTGTTCCGTCAGCCCATCCCAGAGGTGAAGCTGCGGGAGCTGTCGCTACGACCGGAGAACCGGAGAAGGCAGAAGTGAGAGACGTTTTCGCCAACGATATACCATTCAATTGAGAGGGAGCACCTTGAAACGAAATAACCTCATTGCAATTTTGACCGTCCTGTGTCTTACCCTCACCGGCTGCTCCAACGCTTTTCTCCCGGAGAGTCGGGACATCACCAATGTCCAGCTCATGCGCACTCTGGCCCTGGACCCTGGGGAGGAGGCACAGGTGGCGGTGACGGCGGCGGGGGATGTCCAGCCCGGTGACGAGGGCGGCGAGGCCCAGCCGCCCACAATTTTGAGCTGGGAGGCCCCCACGGTGTTCTCCGCCTGTCTGACCATGCAGACCTACGGGGACGGCTATATTTCCTACGGCCACGTCAGCCAGTGTCTCATCAATGCCGACCTGCCGGAGCGGGCGGGGAGTTACCTGCTGGACTTTATCGAGCGGGACTTTGAAATGCGGATGGACATCGACCTCTACGCCGTGATGGAGGGCTGGGCGGCGGACCTGCTGACGGAGACCGCCAGCGAGACACAGTCCGCCACCCAGCGGCTGGAATCGGTTGCCCGCGACTTGAAACTGACCTCCCAGGGCTGGCCGGTAACGCTGCGGGATTTCCTCATCGACCTGGCGGACAACGGCTGTGCTTTGTTGCCGGTGGCGGCGCTGCAAGAGGAGGAAGGGGAGGCTACCATTGTCTGCGACCACCTGTGCTGGTTCCGGGAGGAACGGCTGGGAGGCGAGCTGACCGGGGAGCAGTCACGGGCGGCGGGGATTTTGCTCGGCCAGGCGAAAAGCGGCGCGGTGGAGACGACCCTCTCCGACGGGAGCCTTGTTGGATTGCGGCTCACCGGTGCAACGGTCCGGTGGCAGCCCCAGTGGGAGGGGGATACCCTGACGGGCGTGACGGTTCAGGTCTCCGCCACTGCTGATTTGGCGGAGCTGCGGGGGGACGCGGACCCCTATGAGCCGTCGGTGCAGGAGGAACTGAATCAGCGTCTGGCGCAGGAATTGGAGAGGCAGCTACAGGAGCTGTTGGACCTCTCTCAGGCGGAAAACGCGGATTTCCTCCACCTGGCGCGCAGGCTGGGGGTACAATGTCCCGCCCGGAGCGGCGTCTTGCAGGAGAATTGGGCCGAGTGGTTTCCCCAGCTGACGCTGACCGCTCAGGTGGAGGGCATCGTGGAGCGCAGCTATGACGTGAACCGGGCGGAGGTCAGCACATGAGGTGGTTGTATTTGGCACTGTGGGGCCTGTTGGCCTGGCAGGAGCTGCCTCCCCTCTGGCGGGAGGGCAGGCGGCGGGAGCTGACCCTCTGGCTGGCGCTGGCCGGGGCGGGGCTGGCGCTGGCGGTGTGGTACTTCTGGGGAGACCCCCAGTGGCGGCTGGCGGAGTGGCTGGTTGGCTGACCGTAATGAAGGAGATTGACAGATGGACAACGCAATTTCTCTGCGCCAATACCTGGTGCTGCTGTTTGTGGCGCTGCTGTCCCCGCTGGTGAAGCTGATCCCCGGCGGGCTGGCGGCGCAGGCCGGGACGGGGGCGTGGCTCTCCACGCTGCTCTTGCTGCTGCCCGCCCTGGCGGTGGTGTGGCTGGCGGCGTATCTGAGCCGGGGCCTGCCGGAGAAGGAGGGGCTGGGAGAGCTGCTGTGTCGCTGCCTGGGACAACGGCTGGGGCGCGTTCTCTGCGGCGTTTTCGGCGTTTGGCTGCTGTTGCTCAGTTGTCTGACCCTGCGGCTGGGTGTGGAGCGCCTGACCTCCACCATCTATCCCAACACGGAAATGGGACTGTTCTTTCTGGCGGTTTTGACCATCGAATGGTGGCTGGGCAAACAGAAGCTGCCGGTGCTGGCGCGAGTGGGGCAAATCTTTTTCTTCGCCGTGGTGCTGACCCTGGCGCTGGTGCTGGTGATGGGGGTTAGCAGGATTCATATATATAATGTATGGCCGGTGTGGTTCCAGGATCTGCCCAGTGTGGCCGGGGCCACAGTCCCCGCACTGGGGGTGCTGGGGACCGGTGTGGGGACACTGTTCTGCTTCGGCCAGGTGACGGACCGGCGGGACGGCAGGCGGCTGGCGCTGGGGTGGACAGCGGCGCTGTGTCTGACGCTGGCGGCGCTGAGCTTTGTGGTGCTGGGGGTGTTTGGTCCCACAGTCGTTCAGCGGCTGCAAATCCCTTTTTTCAGCCTGGCAAAAGAGGTGAGCGTTGAGGGCGCGGTGGAACGGCTGGAGCCGCTGGTGGTGACCATGTGGGTGTTCACCGATGTGGTGCTGCTGGGGCTGCTGCTGCGGAGCGCTGGCCGGGCGCTGACCCTGGCCGTAGGTGGCAGGGAGCAGCAGAGCTTGACGCCGCTGTTGCTGCTGGTGCTGCCGGGGGCGTATTTGGCGGCGGGTTCCTTTTTTGCCCTGGAGCGGAGCTATGAGATGTGGTTCCTGTGGGGAGACCTGGCGCTGTTCTATGGGGTCCCGCTGGCCGCCGGGATCATCGGCAAGTGCAGAGGCGTGTTGTAGAAGGGGAGAGAGGTTGTCGGGGGTCCCTGAAAATTTTTTGATTTTACGTCGAAAAAACAGTTGACATTCCTTTGTGAGCGTGGTATAGTATCGTTCGTTCGGGCGATTCATTCGCATCCGCGAGGAAAAACGCCGACCATATCTGTAAAACATTTGCTTGCAACTGAATTTGAAAAAAATCAAAAAAGTGCTTGACAAAGGGTTGCGGATGTGCTAAGATTAATAAGTCGTTCAGAGCGGCGAAAAAGCAACGCGATGAAGAACGGCCGCTGTGTACCTTGTAAATTAAACAACGTGAAACAAACTTGAAGCACCAGATAAGAT
>JAJBVG010000088.1 GCA_020859945.1 Clostridiales bacterium
ACAAACTCAATCGCCTTTTTCTATACCCTGGTCTCACATCTATTGTAAAGCTACATGTTTACCAATTTACCGTATAAAACCCTCTTGCATTTCGCCGCGGTTGTGCTATACTAACTTTGGTGCAACAGAACCAGTGACCAGTGAAATGTCGTTTGTTGCTGAAAGATGAAAAATCCGATAGGGAAAACCTTTTGAATCTGACGAAGATTCATTAAAAACTTAAAATAAAACATAAAAACGAACGTACCGAAATTATACGTTCGTTTTTATGTTCGTTTATAGAATTTGGAAAGAACCCGCCCCGAAAACGAGGCGGGTTTAAGTACGATTTAGTCAGCCAGAGCAGCGGTGATGATAGCCATGGAATAGACCTCCATGCCGTTGCAGCCGCGGGACAAGTCGTTGATGGGAGCGTTCAGGCCCAGCAGGATGGGGCCGTAGGCGTTGAACTGGCCCAGACGCTGAGCGATCTTGTAGCCGATGTTGCCGGAGTTGATGTCGGGGAAAACAAAGACGTTGGCGTGGCCGGCCACCTTGGAGTCGGGGCACTTGGTATGGGCGACGCTGGGGGAAACGGCGGCGTCGAATTGCAGCTCGCCGTCGATGGCCAGGTTGGGAGCCATTTCCTGGGCCAAACGGGTGGCCTCGCGCATCTTGTCCACGTCGGGGTCCTTACCGGAGCCGTGGGTGGAGAAGCTCAGGAAGGCCACCTTGGGGTCGATGCCGAAGACCCGGCCACACTCGGCGCAGTAGATGCCGGTCTCGGCGATCTGCTCGGCGGTGGGGTGGATGTTGATGGCGCAGTCACCGAAGGCCAGCACTTCGTTCTCGCCGGAGGCGGAGGCACGGACCAGAATGAAGCAGGAGGACACGCTCTTATAGCCGGGCTTGGTCTTGATGATCTGGAGGGCGGGACGGACGGTGTCAGCGGTGGAATAAGTCGCGCCGCCCAGCAGGGAGTCGGCCACGCCCATCTTCACCAGCATGGTGCCGAAGTAGTTGCCCTTGCGCAGCATGGGGATGGCCTTTTCCCGGGTCATGCCCTTGCTCTTGCGCAGCTCACAGAACAGGTCCACCATTTCATCGAAGCGCTCGTAGTTGTTGGGGTCGATGATCGTGGCGCCGCGGACGTTGTAGCCGGCGTCCTCAGCGGCGGCGAACACGTCGTCGGGGTGGCCGATGAGGATGGGGGTCAGGAAGGTGCTTGCCAGCAGACGGGAAGAAGCCTCCAGAATACGGGGGTCGGTGCCCTCGGTAAAGACGATGGTCTTGGGAGAAGCCTTCAGTTTTTGGATCATTGCGCCGAAGCCGAAGTTAGCCATTGTATCAGTTACCTCCTTGGAATTTTCGCGTTTCTCATTGCGCGGAGACACAATTGGATAGCTTTACTTTAGCACGATGAACGACATTTTGCAACCCCTTTTTAGGCACATATTACAGTTTTTGGACAACTTATTTCGTTTCATTTGCAGTATGTTACAAATTTCACAATGTTAAAGGAAAATTTTTCACCCCAAAGCGTGTTTTCTCCACCAGAGAGGACAACATTTGGAACAAAGTGCGCAAAGTGGGGAAATTGCGAAAATAACTCTTTTCCTCTCCCCCTGATGTGTGGTAGAATAGAAAATAATCGTATGTATCTCGTTTGTATTTGATTTGTACCGGAAGGGAAGGAACAGACCCATGACCAACAAAGAGGAATTTATTCAGATTTTCAAGGAAAACATCAAGCGGCCCGGCGCGGAGGAGCTGCTGGACTACCTGGAGAACAAGAGCGACTTTTTCACCGCTCCCGCCTCCGCCCGCTACCACAGCGCCTTTGAGGGCGGACTGTGTGAGCACAGCCTGAACGTCTACGACTGCCTGGTGGACTACCTGAACCGCCCCCGTGTGCGGGAGGTCTACGAGCTGGATTACTCCGACGAGACAGTGGCGCTGGTGGCCCTGTGCCATGACCTGTGCAAAATCGGCTGCTACAAGTCCTCTGTCCGCAACGTGAAGCAGGTGGACGGCAGCTGGCGGCAGGTCCCTACCTTTCAGTTTGATGACCCCATGCCCTACGGCCACGGGGAAAAGAGCGTCTATATCATCAACGGCTACGTCCGCCTGACGAGAGAAGAAGCCTTCGCCATTCGCTACCACATGGGCTTCTCCGGACCGGAGGACAACCGGGACGTGGGCAAGGTCTTTGACATGTACCCCCTGGCCTACGCCCTCCACGTGGCGGACAGTGAGGCCACTTACTTCCTGGAGGGCAAGGACTGAGCATGACCGCCCAAGACTACCAGAGGCTCTCCGCCCCCTTCCGCACCCCCGCCGGGGAAAAGGGGCTGAACGTGGCTAACTTTATTTTGACCCGGCTGTGCTATGTGGCCTATCCCCTGGCGCTCATCGTGCTGGCAGTACAAAAAGATCCCAGGCTGTTCCGGTGTGTGCTGGTTCTGGCGATTTCCTTCGCGCTGCTGTCGGTCTACCGGGACCTGCGCAACGCGCCCCGGCCCTATGAACTGCTGGACATCCAGCCCCTCATTCACAAGGACAAAAAGGGCAAGAGCTTCCCCAGCCGCCATGTGTTTTCGGTGTTCGTCATTGCCATGACCTTCCTGTGGCTGCGGCCTCTGGTAGGGGCGGCGTTTCTGGCGGTGGGCGTGGCGCTGGCCCTGTGCCGGGTCATCGGCGGGGTCCACTGGCCCAGGGACGTGATTGCCGGGGCGGTGGTGGGCATCGCCGCCGGTGTGGTGGGGTTTTGGATCGTGTGAAACCCGGTGAACCTTTTGGGACAAATGTGCAATGATATGGGAACTGGACGTGCGCGTGTCGCCTTGCGGCAAAAGGTTTTTTAGTCCCGTTTTCCCTTTGACTTTGCCAGAGAATCTTACTATTCCACACAAAAATATAGCTATATCTGCGGAGGAGGAACACGATGGAGCTGAAAGAAACCAAGGTGGAAAGCACCTATTATTACAAGGGAAAAATCATCAACATGAAGGTGGACGACGTTCGTCTGCCCGACGGTCAGCTGGCCAAACGGGAAGAAGTAGAGCACCCCGGCGGCTGCGCCATCGCCGCCCTGACGCCGGAGAACGAGCTGCTGCTGGTGCGGCAGTTCCGCTACGCCTATCAGGAGGAGATTCTGGAGATCCCTGCCGGAAAGTTGGAGAAGGGGGAGGACCCCTTCGCGGCTATGAAGCGGGAGCTGGAGGAAGAGACTGGCTGTGTCTCCAACACCTTCATCTATCTGGGGACCTGCTACCCCACCCCCGGCTATACCAACGAGCTGCTGCGCATCTGGGCCTGCCGGGTGACGACCAATATTGGACAACACCTGGACGCGGACGAGTTCCTGGAGGTGGAGCGCATCCCCCTGGACAAGGCGGTGGAGATGGTGATGAACAACGAGTTGCCCGACGCCAAGACCCAAATCGGCATCCTAAAGACCGCCAATCTGGTGCGAGAGGGCAAATTGTAACCCAATTCGCTGGCCCTGAAAAAATTGAGCGTTCAATCCACAAACTGAGGTGTTGTTATGCAGCCTTCTTTTCTCTGTATCGGGTTTCAAAAGTGTGGCACCACCACCCTGTTCGACCTGTTGGAGCAGCACCGGGGCATTGCCCTCCCCCGGGACGTAAAAGAGCCTATGTACTACCGGGCACCGACGATTTTGCGTCCTGGCGGCAACCGCTACTATCAGTGGCGTTATTTCTCTCACATCTCACCGGACGACAAACGGCTGGTGGGAGAGGTCAACGCCGGGCTGAGCTATTGCCACTGTGCCCAGCGGCTGAAGGAGAACTTCCCACCGGAGACCAAGCTGATTTTCATGATGCGCAACCCGGTGAACCGGGCGTGGTCCGCCTATAAGTTCTTCGTTGCGCTGGGATTCCTGCCTCTCTCGGTGACGCGGGACGACCTGCGGCTGGGTCACGCGGCCGCCTTTGACCGCTATGTGCGGCAGGTGCTGGGAGACCCCAAACAGCGGGATAAAATCATGAAGCGGCGGCTGAAATACCTGGTCTTTTCCCAGGGGAATTACGACACCTGCATCGGGGAATTTGACGATTATTTTCCCAACAGGAAATACATTCTCTTTGAGGAGTTTATCAAGGACCAGAAGGGTGTCTGCGAGGACCTGTACGACTTTTTGGGCGTGGAGCCGGACGAGAGCATCCAGTACGGCATTAAGGCCAACGAGACTCACCGGGCCGCCGCAAGCCCGCTGCGGGCGCGGATCAGGAATATCATCAAGGGCGGCGACTACTTCTTTGACGAATTTATTGGGATGCGGTGCTGGGCGCCGTCGGTCTACGGGACCTATCACAAGCTTACCCGGCACTTGTACCACACCTGCACGGTGGAGGACACGGACAAGTCCAAAATGCTGCCGGAGACCCGAAAGCTGCTGGAGGACTACTACCGGGAGGAAAAGGAGCGGCTGGAGAAGCGGTTGCAGCGGGATTTGAGCGACATTTGGTTTTAAGGCGGTGGAATAATGGCGGTGCAGAATAAAACACGAATGTTGGGCGCGATTTGCGGCGATATGGCCGGTTCCATCTATGAATGGCACAACATCAAGCACGTTCTCACCGAGGACCAACTGATTCAGGGACGCGCCCGATTCACCGACGATTCGGTGATGACCCTGGCGGTGGCCGTTGGCCTGAAAAATGCTCTGCAAAAGTGCGGCAAACGCACCGACTTCACTTCCGAGGATGAAACTGTCATTCGGGAGGAAGTGCAGCGTTCCATGCAGCTTTATGGCCGCCAGTATCCTCATGCGGGCTATGGTGGTTCCTTCCGCGGCTGGTTGTTCGCTTCCGACCCGCAGCCCTACAACAGCTGGGGCAACGGCTCCGCCATGCGTGCCTCTTACGCGGGCTGGGTGGCCCAGACTCTGGAGGACGCGGAGCTGCTGGGGCGGCTCTCGGCGGAAGTTACCCACAACCACCCGGAGGGCGTCAAGGGTGCGGTGGCGGTGTCCGGCGGCATTTTCACCCTGCTGCACAGCGAAGGCGAAGATGTGGTGGCGCGAAAAGAGAAACTGGCCCGCTACGAAGCCCAACATTACGATTTGGGCTTTACCCTGGACGAAATTCGACCCGGCTACACCTTCGACGTGTCCTGCCAGGGGTCTGTCCCCCAGGCCATCCGAGCCTTTTTGGAGGGCAACAGCTACAGTGAGGTCATCGCCCTGGCCATCTCCATCGGCGGGGACAGCGACACCATTGCCGCCATTGCCGGGAGCCTGGCGGAGGCCGTGTATCCCATCCCGGCACAGATTCAGGAGCGGGCGCTGGCGCGGCTGGACGACACATTCAAACAGGATTTGAAAAGCGTAGTTGATTTTTTGAAATGACGAATGACGGTAGAAATACCGCCTGAAACGAATTGTTTAAGGGGGATTTTTTATGGTCAATCAACCGGTGAAAGGAAACAGCGGCCCGCAGGACCGCAACCTGGTCTGGCAGGAGCAGAAGGTCACGTATGAGGACCGGTGCCGGGTGCTGGGGCAGAAGGGCGGTGTGTTCTGGCTGACGGGGCTTTCAGGCAGCGGCAAGAGCACCATCGCCGTGGAGTGTGAACGGCGGCTGAACGCCCTGGGGTACAAGGTCTACCTGCTGGATGGAGACAACATCCGCCACGGCATCAATTCTGACTTGGGGTTCACGGACGCGGACCGGAACGAGAACATCCGGCGCATCATGCACATCGCCCACCTCTTTGCCGACGCGGGTCTCATCACGCTGGTCAGCTTTATCACGCCTTTCGCCGCCATGCGGCGGGAGGCCAGGGACTGCATTGGAGAGCCGTTCCACGAGATTTACGTCAAAGCCAGCCTGGAGACCTGCCAGGAGCGGGACCCCAAGGGGCTGTATCAGAAGAACATCTCCAACTTCACCGGCAAGGACAGCGCCTATGAGCCGCCCACCTGCCCGGAGCTGGTGCTGGACACGGAGAGCCTCACCGTCAGCCAGTGCGCGGACCGGCTGATGGGGCTGGTGTTCCGCAGCTGTCAGCTGTGAGCGCTGTGGAATACGAAGGGGGCGCGTTCTGCTGCAATCTCTGCCCCCGCCGCTGCAACGCTCTGCGGACAGGGACAGATGGCCCGGGATTCTGTGGGATGCCCAGCCAGCCCCGGCTGGCCCGGGCCGCTCTCCATCAGTGGGAGGAGCCGCCCGTCTCCGGTACGCGAGGGTCTGGGGCGGTGTTTTTCTCCGGCTGCACCCTGCGATGTGTCTTTTGTCAGAACGAGCCCATCAGCCATCAGGGGATGGGCAAAACCGTCACCGTCTCCCGCCTGCGGGAGATTTTTGGGGAGCTGATGACACAGGGCGCCCATAACATCAATCTGGTCTCCCCCACGCCTTACGCCCACCTCATCGCACAGGCGCTGGAGCAGCCCGTTGGCGTCCCTGTGGTGTGGAACACCGGTGGTTACGAGCGGGTGGAGACCCTGCGGATGCTGGAGGGCAAGGTGGACGTCTACCTGCCCGACCTGAAATACCTGGACCCGGAGAAGGCCGCCCGGTACTCCGGCGCGGCGGACTATCCCCAGCAGGCGACAGAGGCCATTTTGGAGATGTACCACCAGGTGGGTCCTGTGGAGCTGGACGAAAACGGGCTGATCCGCCGGGGCCTCATCATCCGGCACCTGATTTTACCCGGCCAGGTGCGGGAGGCCAAGGCGGTGATGGATTGGGTCAGTGAGCAGTTCCCCCCTGGAGCTGTGCTGTTTTCCCTGATGAGCCAGTACGTTCCCTTGGGCCGGGCGGCGGACTTCCCGGAAATTGACCGCCCCCTGCACAAAGGCGAGGCACGCTCCGCAGCGGAGTATATGGCCAACCTGGGGCTGAACGGGTTCACGCAGGAGCAGAACGCCGCCAGCGCCCGGTATGTGCCGAATTTCGACTTGACCGGGGTTTAGTTCAAAATTTCTTCGCAAATCCTTTTCAATTTGTCCAACATCTGCCCCCTGCTTTCTGTTATTCTATACTTGCAGCAAGCGAACAAGGGCAACGCGAACTGCACCAACTGTTTTTCATTTTTTCTCCTTTCTTTTCTCTCTTTTCTCTCAAAAAAAGGCCGCCGGACGGAAGTCCGGCGGTTCTTTTTGTACTTTGGCAGTTTTCAGACAAGAAAGGCCCCGCGCAGCAGCGCGGGGCCTGACAGACTCTTAGTAATATCTCTTGCGGTTTTTCCGAGCCGCCTCAGACTTCTTGCGACGCTTGACGCTGGGGCTTTCATAATGCTCGCGCTTACGAACCTCAGCGAGGACCCCGGACTTTGCGCAGGAACGCTTAAAACGCTTCAGAGCATTATCCAGAGATTCGCCTTCTCTCACTCGAACTTCAGCCATTCTATTTTCCCTCCCTCCGAATATGCCCAGGGAGTCTAGGAACAGGGCACAGCAAACCATGCGACATGGTCTTGATTGTAGTTATCATACGCCCTGGAACGCCATTTGTCAATAGGAATTTTGGGGATATTTTAAAATTCGCCGTGAAAACCTCAGGAAATTTGGGGATTTTCACCGTGTTGCTTTGGTTGAGCGACATTTTTCCTATACGGATGAGCAAAAAGGGGCGGCAGAAACTGCCGCCCGAAGGAACTGTTTCCAATTTGAATTTGTTTCTATGGGCGTCGCGCCGCCTCAGACGGGCCAGCACGCATCCTCTTCCTCCTCGTCGCCGGTGACGACGGTGTGGAACAGCCCCTGAAGCCGGAAGCACAGGCGGATGACCCCCAGCATCAGCGCGGCGATCCCCAGGGAGACGCCAAGGATTTTGCATACGTTCTTCATGGAAAAAACCTCCAATGTTTCAGGTGGCGGACGGCGGCAGAGGGTTTCCCTCCTCGTCCAGGTGTTTCCACTCCTGCACAAAGGCAGGAACGAGTGCGCCGCCGGTTTTCCGCTGGTAGCGCAGGTAGAGTTCTTTGGCAAAGGCGGCCCGCTGCCGACTGGCCTCCCGCCGGAGATAGGCAGGGTCCAGGTCCCAGATGCGTACCCGATCCAGACCGTCCGCGTCCTTGAGTAGTTCCGCCAGGGTCAGGCCACGCTGTAGGTCCGCCAACTGGTAGCTCTCCACCGTGGGGCCAAGGGCTGCGTCGCTCCGTGAGTGAGCGTCCACAGCCGCCTGTACCAGCTTTAAGTCCTCCCCGGTCAGACCGGTGATGTCCGGGAGCCGCTGGGCGGAGCGCCAGCCGTGGAGTTCGTCCAGGGTGTCGTTTTCCCGGCCTATGTCGTGGTAGGCGCAGGCTAACAGCAGCAGGCGGGTGTCTAACCTTGAAAGCGGCTCCTCCAGGGCGCAGAACGCGCCGTGGCAGAGGGTGCGGTAGATGTGGCCGGGGCCGTGGATGGGGCTGGCAAAGAGGACGGAGCTGTCCAGCTCCAGCGCCGCCTGCCGGAACAGGGGATAACCTGACCAATGGAGCAGACGGTCCACTAGGGGCTGGTTTGGTCCCCAGTTGGGCGTGGCGAGCAACTCTAACAGTGTCTGTACAGACATAGATGCCGCCCCCTCTCCTGCCAAAGTTTCTATCTGTATTATACCCTAAATGTGCTGGATTGTAAAGCCGGGGGTTGTAACGGAACTGTAAAAAACGCCGCTCCCTGTTATGGGAACGGCGCTTGAGCCTGTCAAAGACAGGCTCTCGACCAAAATCACGGATTTTGGTCGAACATGCGGCCCCGGCAGCG